>NZ_JAAKDE010000012.1 GCF_013664685.1 Capillibacterium thermochitinicola | reverse complement strand
TTGACGTCGTCCGGACTTATCACTTCTTTGTAAAGCAACAAGCCCTTACCTTCTCTTACCTGTCTTGGCTGTTTAGTTTTCAGGGTTCAGTCGTTTCCTCTCCTCCCAGGATTGTCCTCCGCTCCCGGAAGGCGAATTTTATCTTATCATATTTTTGCGGCTTTGTCTATAGCTTTTTTGTGTTAAAATTTTACCAGGCTAATTTCTGTCTTCATTGTATAATAAGCGCAAGAAAAAACAGCTTAAAGCTGTTTTTAATTTTTAATAATGGCGGAGAGAGAGGGATTCGAACCCTCGCTAGGATTGCTCCTACTAACGGTTTAGCAAACCGTCCCCTTCAGCCAACTTGGGTATCTCTCCGTAAATTTTAAGCGTTCGACTGGCGGAGGAGGTAGGATTCGAACCCACGAGGCCTTTCGGCCTAACGGTTTTCAAGACCGCCTCCTTAAACCACTCGGACACTCCTCCATCGCGAAGTATATTTTAGCATGAGATAAACAATAAGTCAACATTATATGCACGCGAAATCTTCCGTGTCAAGGAAGGTAAGATTTCCCGGTTGCCCGCCGGCAGGGGTCAGAAGCTATTTAATGGTCTTTACTCCTCCCATGTAAGGAACCAGAACATCCGGTACGGCAATTGAACCATCCGCCTGTTGATAGTTTTCAACGATCGCCGCCACCGTCCGTCCGATGGCCAGACCCGAACCGTTCAAAGTATGGACAAATTCGGGTTTCGCCTCCGGCTCCCGCCGGAAACGGATGTTGGCCCGCCGGGCCTGGAAATCGCCGAAATTCGAACAAGAAGATATTTCGCGGTACTGACCGAAACTGGGCAGCCAGACTTCAAGGTCATAACATTTACTGGCCGCAAAGCCCATATCGCCGCTGGACAATAAAACAACACGGTAAGGGAGGTTCAGGAGTTGCAATACTTTCTCGGCATCCTGCACTAAACTTTCATGCTCCCGGGCCGAATCTTCCGGTTTCGTCAGTTTTACCAACTCGACCTTGTTAAACTGGTGTTGACGGATTAACCCTCTGGTATCCCGCCCGGCCGAACCGGCTTCGGCCCGGAAACAAGCGCTATAAGCCACGTATTTTATGGGCAGGCGCTCCGCGGCCAAAATCTCTTCCCGGTGCAGATTGGTCACGGGAACTTCCGCCGTGGGAATTAAGTAGTAATCCCCGGGGCTGACTTTAAACATGTCTTCCGCAAACTTCGGCAGCTGACCCGTTCCCACCATGCACGCACTGTTTACCAAAAAAGGCGGGAAGATTTCAGTGTAGCCATGTTCGTTAACATGCAAATCCAGCATGAAATTGACTAAAGCCCGCTCCAACCGGGCACCTAGCCCTTTAAGGACCGTAAACCGGGCCCCGCTGATCTTGGCACCTTGCTCAAAATCGAACAGGTTTAGGCTTTCCCCGAGTTCCCAATGGGGTTTTGGTTCAAAAGAAAAGGAACGCGGTTCGCCCCACCGCCGAATTTCAACATTGGCTTGGTCGTCAGTCCCGACCGGAACATCCTCTTGCGGCAAATTGGGCAGTGTATAAAGGATCCGATTGATTTTTTCCTCAAGACTTCCGACGATCCCGTCCAGTTGTTTTATCTCTTCATTAACCTCTTTCATCTCGTTGATTAAGTTCGTGGCGTCTACGTTGGCCGCTTTCAGCCGTCCCACTTCTTTTGAGACCACATTCCGTTTGTTCTTAAGCGCTTCCACTTTGGCCAAATTATCACGCCGCTCCTCGTCCAAGCGCAGCAGTTCATCGACCAGTGCGGCGGCACCCCGTTTGTTCAAGCCCGCTCTTACTTGGTCGGGGTTATTGCGGATTAACTTCAGATCAAGCATCTTGCGTGTTCTCCCTTCCCCTATTGCGATTTAAGCTTTTCCCGTTGCCTCCAGGTCGTAAAAACTGAAAAACCGGGTAATCAACGGCCGTAAAAGTGTTAAAATATTAAACCTTCATGATGAAGCACCGGACAACGCAAAAAGCCTATCTTTTCAATATATATAATATATCCTTTTTCGCCATGGCAAACAATACCTTTGCCTAAACTTGTCGCTTTTGTTTCTTTTCTTCTAACCCCGGCCGTCCCATTCCATACGAAAAGAAACTCACCCGTTCAGGGTGAGTTTCTTTTTAACCATACATAAAGGTTATTTGTTTTAGTTTTGAGCCATCCGTTTGTACATCTCGTAACGGAGTTTTGCCTCTTTTTCCGCTTGGGTGAAAAGGTCTTCCGCTTTGTCCGGGTACAGCTTTTGCAGAGATGCATAACGGACTTGACCCATGAGGAAATCACGGAAGCTGGCGGTCGGTTCTTTCGAATCAAGGATGAAGGGGTTCTTCCCTTCCAAAGCCAGTTCCGGATTGTACCGGTATAATGGCCAGTAACCCGCTTCAACCGCCATTTGCCCTTCCCGCTGGCTCTTACTCATGTTAATCCCATGGTTAATGCAAGGGGCGTAGGCAATGATCAAGGAGGGGCCTTGATACCGTTCCGCTTCCACGATGGCCTTCAGGGTTTGGTTCTTGTTGGCACCCATCGAAATCGAGGCCACATAGACATAACCGTAGGACATGGCCATCAGGCCCAGATCCTTCTTCTTCACCTGCTTCCCGGCCGCCGCAAATTTCGCAATCGCACCGGTCATGGTCGCTTTCGACGACTGACCACCAGTATTGGAGTATACTTCAGTGTCAAGGACCAGGATATTAACATCTTCACCGGAGGCTAAGACGTGATCCAATCCACCGTAACCAATGTCATAGGCCCAACCGTCACCACCAATGATCCAAATAGATTTCTTGGTGTAGAGGTCCTTCATCCCGGCAATCGCCGTCAGTACCTCTTTCATCTCGCCACCCGCTTGGGCGACGGCGGAATCGATCAAGGCCTTAATCTTGTCGCCGGCTTTCCGGGAAGCCTCCGCATTGTCCTTCCCTTCCAGCCACTCGGTAAACGCCGTCTTCAGCTCACCCTCCAAGCCTAAAGCTAAGGCTTGGTTCATCAGATCGGCCAGTTTTTCCCGGCGTTGCCGTACGGCCAAGCTCATCCCATAGCCATACTCGGCGTTATCCTCGAACAGTGAGTTCGCCCAGGCCGGTCCATGCCCTTTTTCATTGACGGTATAAGGACAAGTCGGTGCGCTCCCACCATAGATCGAAGAACACCCGGTAGCATTGGCAATCAACATCCGGTCCCCAAAGAGTTGGGTTACCAGTTTAACATAGGGCGTCTCGCCGCAACCGGCACAAGCGCCGGAGAACTCAAAGAGTGGTTGCAGGAACTGGCTTCCTTTCACCGTCTCGCGGTTAATCTCCACCTCCGGCTTGGGCAGAGACTCGGCAAACTTATAGTTGGCCACTTCAACATCGACAACCTCTTCCAAGGGCACCATCTTAATGGGCGTCCCTTTCGCCGGACAAATATCCACGCAGTTACCGCAGCCGGTGCAATCCAAGGGCGATACCTGCATCCGGAACTGGTAACCGTCCAGTTCTTTGCCGATTGCTTTCTTCGTCGCAAAGGTTGCCGGAGCGTTCGCCAGGTCTTCCTCTTTCGCTAGATAAGGACGGATACAGGCGTGCGGACAGACAAAGGCGCACTGGTTGCATTGGATACAATCATCCGGGTTCCATTGCGGGATGGTAACGGCAATACCGCGTTTCTCATACTTGGTGGTCCCCACCGGCACCGTACCGTCGGCCGCAAAAGCACTGACCGGAAGCTTGTCGCCCTCAAGGCGGAGAATGGGCCGGATAACGTTCTGGACATATTCGGGAACTTCTTCTTCAACAATTTGGGCCCCGGTGGTATCAGTTGCCCAGGATTCGGGATATTTGATCTCTTCCAAAGCCTCAAGGGCCCGGTCGACCGCCTGAATGTTCATGTTAACGACCTTATCGCCTTTCCGGCCGTAAGTTTTCTTAATGGCTGCTTTAATATAGGCCACCGCGTCTTCGACCGGAATAACCTTGGCGATCTTGAAGAAAGCGGCTTGCATGACCATGTTAATCCGCCCGCCGAGACCGACTTCCCTGGCGATCTTGACCGCGTCGATATTATAGAATTTCAGCTTCTTCTTGGCAATGGTCTGCTTCATCGCCGCCGGAAGTTTTTCGTTCATCTCTTCCGCAGTCCACGGCGAGTTCAGCAAGAAGCTGCCGCCTTCTTTAATCCCGTCCAAGATATCGTACCTGGTCACATAGGAAGGATTATGGCAGGCGATAAAGTCGGCCTGGTCGATCAAGTACGGGGACTTAATCGGCGATTTTCCAAACCTTAAGTGGGAAATGGTGATCCCGCCGGATTTTTTGGAGTCATACACAAAATATCCTTGGGCGTACATATCGGTGTTGTCACCGATAATCTTAATCGAGTTCTTATTGGCACCAACCGTTCCGTCGGAGCCCAAGCCGAAGAATTTACAACGGTGCAAACCTTCCGGTGACGTATCGATATATTCTTTAACCTCCAATGATGTATGGGTTACATCATCGGTAATCCCGACGGTAAAGAAGTTCTTCGGTTCAGCCGCCGCCAAATTGTCGAAGACCGCTTTCACCATCGAGGGTGTAAATTCTTTCGAACCTAAACCGTACCGGCCACCAACGATCACCGGGGTCATCCGTTTTTCCATGAAAGCGGCACAGACATCAAGGTATAAAGGTTCGCCTTTTGCGCCAGGCTCTTTCGTCCGGTCAAGTACGGCGATCCGCTGGACCGTCTTCGGCAGGACCGCAAAGAAATGCTCCGCCGAGAAGGGACGGTAGAGCCGGACTTTGATTAAACCGACCTTCTCGCCTTTCTTCACCAGATAATCAACGGTTTCTTCAACGGTCTCCGCCCCCGAACCCATGCAAACAATAACCCGTTCGGCATCGGGAGCCCCGACATAGTCAAAGGGTTTATAATAACGGCCGGTTAGTTTTCCTACTCTCTCCATAACCTCCGCCACAATATTCGGCGTAGCTAGATAGTAGGGATTGGCCGCTTCGCGGTTTTGGAAGTAAATATCCGGGTTTTGGGCCGTTCCTCTTTGCACCGGATGTTCCGGATTCAAAGCGCGTTTCCGGAAAGCTTCAACTTTATCCCAGTTAACCAAGGGTCTAATCTCATCGTAAGAAATCTCTTCGATCTTTTGGACTTCATGGGACGTCCGGAAACCGTCAAAGAAGTGTACAAAAGGAACTTGGGCTTCCAAAGTCGCAAGGTGCGCGACCAGCGCCATGTCCATTGCTTCCTGTACCGAATTGGAAGCAAGGAAAGCAAAACCGGTTTGCCTTGCCGCATTAATGTCACTGTGGTCGCCAAAGATCGAAAGGGCATGGGCTGCTAACGCCCGGGCCGAAACATGAAACACCGCCGGGAGTAACTCGCCGGAGATCTTGTACATGTTCGGAATCATCAGGAGTAGTCCCTGCGAAGCGGTGAAGGTACTGGTGAACGCGCCCGCCGCTAAGGAACCATGAACAGCACCCGCGGCACCCCCCTCGGATTGCATTTCGACCACCCGCACCCTCTGGCCAAACAGATTCTTACGTCCAGCGGCGCTCCACTCGTCGATCGCCTCCGCCATCGGCGAAGAGGGGGTAATAGGATAGATCGCAGCAACATCGCTAAATGCATATGCGATATGCGCCGCAGCGGTATTACCGTCAATTGTAACTTTTTTACCCACTGCCAAGCCTCCTTAAAATTTGTAATGTAAATTGCTGTTACATAGAGACAGATATTGAGGTGTGTAACGTGAAAGAGGACCAGAAAATTCCGGTCCCAAGTTAAGATCCCTTCCCTGGAATCAACTTGTCACACTAAAAGAATAACTTATTTTATAGGTGGGGGAAAGATGTTTAACGAAACGTTAACACTTAATTTTCCCGTCTTTAGCTGGTTATCCTTCCAATATTAATCTCTATCTAGCCGTTTTCGGCCACGAAAAAACCCTTTCTTGCCTGCCATTCCGGTAAACTTTCGTAAAAGTAAGCGCAACCTCAAAACAAAACACAAAAACTAATTGTAACAATCCATCTCGCAAACGACTACTTTTTATTACTCCGGAGGCGTGCTCCGTTGAAAAAAGTAAAAACGTTCCGGTAATACAGGGCCACATCTTTCGGTTCCTGCACCGCCAATTGATCCGCTAAAACCCGGATTTGTCGCTCATTGACAAGATAGTATTTCTCCTCCCCTGTTTCCCGGTAGAGCAGATCCAAGGCACTGGTGAAAAGGAGCCCTCCGGCGTTTTGGATCAACCCCAACTCCTCATCCCAGAAATGATCAAGGCTATAATCAACCGCCGCCCGGATCCCGGCCAGAACTTTCGGGTCGCCGGTAACCCGGTAGTAAGCGACCAAACTGTCGGTAACCAACCCCGTTTTATAAATAAAGTCCGCCGGCAAAGCCCCTTCCTGCTGTTGTTGCCAGTTTAAAACCAGATTAACCAGTTCCGCGGCGCTATCCAGGTAACGTTGTTGACCCGTCGCCTGGTAGGCCGTAAGCAACGCCGCGATCCCCGCACTGACGGTCCGGAGATCGGTAAATGTAACCCCGGGTTGCAGCGTTATGCGGTCGGCCATCCGCAGAGCCAGTTCATATCCGAACTGGTTATCCAGAAGATAATAGCCCAGGATCAACCCGGCATTGGCATAGTGGCGAAAATCTTCGACCGCGCCCACCTCTCCGGAACGGGGATCTTTCAGGTGTTCCAACCCCGGAAATGGACGGGGTTTGGCCGTTGGATTGACCAAATCCACGTCCTGTAAATGGGTCAAAGCCGCTTCCCCCAAGGCAAGGAAGGCCGGTTCCTCCGTTTGGAGGTAGGCACAAAGGAGTTGGTACGGTAGATCGTAGGCGTTATTGTTCCAATACTGACCCGCTTGCGCCCACGGGACGGCAAAGGCCACCGGTAGATCGCCATAGTTAAAGAAGCCCCAGTATTCCGGGTTAATTTCTTGTCCTTCGCTCAACGGCCCGAACAAGTTTAACAACTCCGCCCAGTTTTTTTCCTTAAGGAGTAAAGCCGTGGACTGGTGATCCGGTCCGAGCTCGGCAATCATCGCTTTATCGATTAACGGTTGGGCCAGGACCCCGGTCTGGTTCAACCAAGCGGCGGCCACGGTCGCCACCGGTGGCTTATTGGTAATGGCCGCAAGCTCCGGCAAGCGTTCGCGGTCGCGTGCTCCATAGAAAGACAAGGTCAAGTGGTGGGTTTTGGCGACCCCCGCCTCCCAAACCTGCCCTGCCGCAGCCAGCAGTTGGATCTTCATCTCCCCGGTGCCGCTCACCTGGAGCCCGTTTGGGTACTGCTGCCGGAAGGCTTTCACACCAATGGCCACTCCATTTTCCGCCCCGGTTAAGGCAATCCATCCGGCCGGCGCCTCCCCAAGGTTTGCCGGAAAGACACCGCCCCACCGGTTCCGGGTCGCCGACGCAACCTGAACCTCAGCCCAGTTATTACCGCGCAAGGCCGCCGTTTTGGGGGATTTTCCGTCAAGCCCTGCACTCGCCTCCAGCCGCTCTCCTTTTAAATTAAAGGTGGACCCGACCCAAGCCTCCTCCACGGTCACCGGTTGCCCGGTGGTGTTGATTAATCTTACCGCCAACCGGAGATAGGAGGTCTCGGCATAAACCACCAACCGGCAGTCGTATGTAAACACGCCGTCCTGCTCGGGAAGCGACAACGGCCCGGTTATCCGAAAAACCGCCCGCAGCGGCCCTTCTTCTTCCAGGGTAATCCGGGCCTCCGGAAGGTTGCTTATTGTATAGTCACCGGTGGTTGTCCTTAAACCCAATTGCCACGGGACACTCATCAACGGAGCATCCGGAAAGGATCCCTTCCCATTTGTGTCAAACCAGGCCTTTGCCACCAAAGGCTGGGCTGTACTCAGTTCCAGTTTCAAATAGTTGTTTTCCACCAAGTAGCCGGTGGTGGTTTTTTCCACCCGGACGGCGGACCGGGGTTGTACTCTTTTTTCTTCACCCGGCACCACCCGGTAAACAAGGGAATCATGGCGATTAATGGTCCCGAGAAACGTAATCCGCCACCACCTGGGAACCGTGGTTGCCGTTGGAGACGACAACAAAATTGCCTGACTGGGAACCTCCCGCCCCCATTGGTCTAAAACCCGTGGCGGGTTCAGAAAATTCTTATCGGCGGCCGGCACCGGTACCCCTACCGTGAGCGGGGTGTTTTTCCAATCGAGGCCCGCCCGTTCTTTGATGACCACCGGTATTTCCGCCGCTCCTTTATTGGCCTGTACCAACAGGCTACCGCCTAAACAGAGGAGGGCGATGAAGAAAAGCATCGTTCCCCGTTTACCCATTGCCCGATTCTCCTTATTTCCTCATTCTTCCTTCGCTAACGCGTAAAGGGCTTTTGCGTAGATCCGTGTGCATTTCATGAGGTCAGCTACGGCAATATATTCGTCTTTTTGGTGGGCCGTCTCCGGTTGCCCCGGAAAGCCGGGCCCGAAGGCCACCCCGTTGCCCAGCGCCACCGCATAGGTGCGCCCGCCGGTGGCCACCGGTTTTGACCAGTCGCCCGTCTCTTCCCGGTAGACCTGGAGTAACACCTGCACCAGGTGGTGATCAACGGGGAGATAATGGGGCGGCATGGTACTATACTCCGCAATCTTCAGTCCATAAGGGCGTAAGTGGTCAGCAATTTTCTCTTTCAAGGTTTCATGGTCGGCACTTTGGGGTGAACGGATGTCAACTTCCATCCGGATCTTTCCGGCCTCCGTACGCACCACGCCCAGATTAATCGTTAACGCGCCCGATACCTCATCCTGACAATTAATCCCCAAACCGCGGCCATCGGTCTGCCGCCCGATGCGTTCCCGGATAAATCGCACCGCCGCCCAGGCGGATCCTTCTCCTTCCAGCGGGGCCAAAGCTTGCGCCAGTTTCGTAACGGCATTATCCCCCAGTTCCGGGGTGCTGCCGTGGGCCGGGACTCCCTGCGCCCTGACCTTCAGGTGGTTTTGTTCCGGGAGGGCAAGCACTTCGATCCCGTCGATGCCTTGGGCTAAAAGCGCCGCTTTACCTTTTTCCAATCCTTCCTGGTCCGGAAAGGCCAAAACCGCCTCGGCCTCCTCGGGAACCACATTACGTCTGGTCCCGCCGGTAAAGGTCTTCAGAATAACCCCGGTACCGTCGGACGCGACTTCACTCTCGAACTTCAAGGCCATTTGGCCTTTTTCACTGTTAATCAAGGGGAAATAGGCATCCGGGGTGAACCCGTAATCCGGCTTTCTTTCGTGTTTAAAGTAATGTTCCATACAGCGCCAACCGCTCTCTTCATCACAACCGAAGATAATCCGGATCTTTTTCCCCAACTTGACGCCGCTCTCTTTTAAGGCCTTGAGTGCATACATGACGGCAACCGCCGGACCTTTGTCGTCAATCGCCCCGCGGCCGTAGATCTTTCCGTCGGCAACCGTTCCGGAAAAAGGGGAATAGCGCCAGCCTTCTCCGGCCGGGACCACATCCAAATGGACTAAAACGCCAACGGTCTTTTCGCCCGTACCGTACTCCAGATGCCCGGCGTAACCTGACAGGTTCTTTGCGGTAAACCCTTGTCTTTCCCCCCAGGCCAGCACATACTCCAGGGCACGCGCGATCTCCCGGCCAAAGGGGGCGTCCGCCCCGGCCGGTTCCGCTTTCACACTGGGAATTGCGATCAACTCTTGTAACGTTGAGATTATTTCCGGTTGTGCTTTTTCAATATGGTTTAAAAAATCCACGATCATTACCTCCTAATTTTACTCCTCGCCTTTCTTCTTTTTCCGCTTCGGATCCTTTACCTTTCCTAAATATATGTAAGATTATTATACCACCTTTAGCGCGCCGTTCCGGCCGTAATGTTTTCGAGATACCACCGTAAAAACCGGTAACCATTCTCGCGAATAAAACTTTCTTCCGTCGCCCACCCTTTATGCGCGACACTATATTGCCAAAACCATTTTTTGGCCTCTGTCTCCAGCGCGGCCACCATTGGTTCTTCCAGCGCGGTCAAAAAGATGACCGGCCGCCAAAACCCGTCTTTTCCCGGCGAATGGGGCATAATCCGTCCCATCATGAAACTGTCGGGTGGCGCAATAATCCCACCCAGGGCCACCGGAACCTCATCCCCTCGGAATAAATCATTAAACCGCACCTGACCGTCCTTCTCCGCGAAGGTCACCTGAAAGATCCCGAACCGGCTGGCGGCCAGACACTCAAGGAAAGTTCGTTCTTCTCCTCCCAAATCACGGTTTCTCTCCAAGTAAAGGGTGATAATACTTTTCCCTTCCGGTAAGACCCGGTCACAAGTGGTAAAGAGCAACAGCTCAAGTAACAAATCAAATGATAGCGCCGCCTTCTCCCAAAGAATGAACTCTTCGAAAACCGTGGCCACATAATTCATCCATTCTTCAGAGTGTTGGGTGAAGACAATCAATTCATGAAAGGCTTTGGCGGCCTTTTCCGAAGGGAAAAAACGATGCAACTTCACCAGATTGTCCCCCTGGCGCGCTGTCCCCGCCAAGGTGCGGAGGATCTCTACTCCCCGGTTATGGATACTGGTGGGGGAAACACCAAAAGCCGCCGCCAACCGCGGCCCCGTTAATGATTCATACCCACCCTGCAACCCCAGCGTGTAAAGGACCGCCGCCGCCCACAGGCGCGTATTGGCAAAGGACGGCTGGGTCCTGGATTCAATCCGTTTAAGATAGCGTAACCAGATTGCTTTGGCCTGTTGATATTTATCTTCTGAAAAATCGTGCTCCCGTAACCAAGAAAGGATTAACTTTAAAACCCTTCCCTGTGGAGCCGTCAATTGTTCTTCCTGGTTGGCCTCCTTCACCTGTTTCCCTCCGATCCATCCACGGTCTCTAGTCTATTTCCCCCTTTTGGGACTCTACTCCTGCCGAAAACAAAATTTCGCCACCCGCTTTTTCTTCCAGCGAACAATGGAAAAGGGATAATCTGCTGTCATCTTAGTAGGCTTAATGATATAATAATGGAAGATATTATTTATTATTATTGTCAAAGGGAGGTCCAGCGGTGCGCGCCAACTTAACCTTTGTTTGTCGTCCTTACGCGGTCCTTTTTACCCTTTTGTTATGTTTAATCCTGGTCGTCTCGGTCTTCGGACAAAACCCCGAAACAGAGGTGGTTCTTACTTTAGCCGGCGATCTTTATCTGGGGGGCCCGCTGGAAAAAATCCTTTTCTCCGATCCCGTTTATCCATTTCGTTATTTGCAAACCTTCTGTCAGGAAAGTGATCTTTTCTTTGCCAATCTGGAAACACCCATTTCCACCCGGGGTGAAGTTTACGTGGAAAAAACCTTCACCTTCCGCTGTGCGCCCCCGGTGGTAAAAACCCTTAAAGCGGGTAACCTAAACGTGGTTTCCCTGGCCAACAACCACATTATGGATTATGGCCCGGAAGCGCTGGCCGAAACCATTGCCCTCTTGGAACAACATAATATTGCCCATACCGGCGCCGGCCCCAACCTGGCCGCTGCCCGCACCCCCGCCATCCTTGAAAAAAACGGGATCAGAATAGCCTTTCTTGCTTATAACAATACTTTGCCTTTAGAGTTTAACGCCACCGCCACCCGGGCGGGAACCGCCCCCGGTGATTCCCGCTATCTTACCGTGGACGTCAAAAAAGCCCGTGAACTCGCCGATATTGTGGTTGTCTCTTTCCACTGGAGCGCCGAACTGCTAAAAGAACGTAAAGCTTATCAAGCCGATTTGGCCAAAGTTGCCATTAACGCCGGCGCCCACCTGGTGGTAGGGCATCATCCCCACGTCATTCAAGGGGTCGAAGTTTACAAACACGGTTTGATTGCCTATAGTCTTGGTAATTTTATCTTTGCCTCCTACAGCAGAAAGGTGCAGGACGGTTTAATTCTCCAAGTCCGTTTGACGCCTTCCGGCATAAAAGAGGCCGCTTTTTATCCGATTAACATCAATAATTATCAGGTCCATTTTCAACCGCAGCCTTATACCGGGGCCGACGCGGAACGCGTTTTGCAGGAATTACAGGCTCTCTCCGCTCCGTTTAATACGACCTTTCAGATCCTATCAGACCGTGCCGTGCTGCACTTTTAACTCGATATCTCCAAAATTAAATAAAGGAGCGATTTACTTTGGCACCAAGCCCAGAAAAGAAAACCCCGCTTTACGAAAGCTGTTTACAAGCGGGTGCCCGCTTTACCGAGTTTGCGGGCTGGCAGATGCCTCTGCAGTTCGCCGGGATCCTGCAAGAAGTCCACGCCGTCCGCAACCACGCCGGGTTGTTTGACGTCTCCCATATGGGCGAATTATTGGTTGCCGGTCCGGAAGCCCTGTCTTTTTTAGACCGGATGCTAACCAATAATGTGGCTACGGTCGACAGCGGTCAAGTCATCTATACCTTTCTTTGCAACCCGGAAGGCGGGACCATCGACGACCTTTTAGTCTACCGCATCGGACAACAAGAGTTTTTGCTGGTGGTCAACGCCATTAATACCGAAACGGTCTTTTCCTTCCTGCAATCCCAGGCCACCGGTTATGAAATAGAACTCCGGGACTACTCCCCACTCTTTGCGCTCCTGGCCCTCCAAGGCCCCGCCGCAGCCGCTATCCTCACCCGGCTTTTTCCGGATGTCCTTCCTTTAAAAACTTACCGGTTCAAGAAGCTTTTGTGGCAAAACGAAGAACTGATCATCTCCCGCACCGGCTATACCGGTGAGGATGGCTTTGAGATATTTATCCCGCCGACCCTGGCCGCGACCCTTTGGGCGGATCTCCTCCGTGCCGGTGAGAAGGACGGTTTAGTCCCGGCCGGTCTAGGCGCCCGGGATTTGCTCAGACTGGAGGCGGGTTTACCGCTTTACGGCCATGAACTTTCCACCACAATCTCCCCGGTCCAAGCCGGGTTGGAACGGTTTATCGCCTGGGAGAAGCCGGATTTTTGTGGCCGTTCACCTTTGCTGCGGGAAAAGAACGATCCCAACACTCCGCGGCGGATTGGCCTCATCGCCGACCGCTCTGCCATCCCCCGTCCGGGGATGACTGTCTACTGGGATCAACAGCCGATCGGGCAGATTACTTCCGGGTCCTATTCGCCAACCCTGGAGAAAGCGCTGGGGATGGCTTTGGTGCATCCGGTTCCACCGCCCGGTACCCCGTTGTCACTGGCGATGCGTGGTACTTTCCGTCCCGCCGAATGCGTTCAACTACCGTTTTATAAGAGAAAGAGGTGAAAAGATGGGCCATCCATATTTACCCCTGACCGACCAGGAACGGCGTCAAATGGCCAAAGTCATTGGCATTCAAGACGAGTCCGAACTCTTCGCCACCATTCCGGTGACAATACGCGCCAAAGCTGCCTTTGACCTTTCCGCCCGGAATGAGTGGGAGGTTAAGCGGCTCTTTACCCGGTGGGCGGCAGAAAACACCCCCGTCTCGCAGCTCATTTCCTTTCTGGGGGCCGGGGCCTATGAACACGCAATCCCGTCGGCACTACCCTTTTTGGTCAACCGTTCCGAGTTTCTGACCGCCTATACCCCTTACCAGCCGGAGTTCAGCCAGGGACTGCTCCAGGCCTTTTTTGAATACCAATCCTTAGTTGCCGATCTGACCGGAATGGACGTGGCCAATGCTTCAATGTACGATGGACCCACCGCCCTGGCCGAGGCCGTCCTCCTGGCTCATAACGTCAGCAACCGGAAGGAGTTTATCGTGCTTTCCGGACTGAACCCCGAAGCCCAACAGGTTCTCCGGACTTACACCGCCCATTTACCGGTGAAAATGCATTTTATGGCACCGCAAGAACAGGAACCAGAAGTCAAATCACAACTCGCCACCTTGCTTTCCGACCAAACCGCCGCGGTCGTCCTCCAGTATCCGGATTTTTTTGGCCGCCTGCGGCTGACCAGAGATTTGCTCTCCTTAATTAAAGAAAGTGGCGCTTTGTCCATCGTTTATCTTAACGACCCAATCTGCCTCGGCCTGTTGGAACCACCCGGGACGATGGGTGCGGATCTCGTGGTCGGTGAAGCCCAGTCTTTCGGGTTACCCCTCTCCTTTGGCGGACCTTACCTTGGTTTTTTCGCCGCCAAAAAGGATTTTCTCCGGAACATGCCCGGCCGGTTGGTCGGAAAGACCACCGATCTAGACGGAAAAGAAGGGTTTGTCTTAACGCTACAAACCAGAGAACAACATATCCGGCGTGAAAAAGCCACTTCCAACATCTGCACCAATCAGGCCCTCTGTGCCATCACCGCCACCATCTACCTGTCCCTACTGGGCCCAACCGGCTTAAAAGAAGTCGCGCTGTCCACGGTACGGAACAGTCATTACCTCTATTCCCAACTAACCAGGATTCCGGCGGTGCAAGGACTATCGCTCGAACCCTTTTTCCATGAATTTGTGATTGGCCTGCCTACCACCGATGAATCCTTTATCCCAAAAATGAAGGAGAAAGGCTTTCTCCCCGGCTATAGGTTGCCTTCCGGTCAACCGTTTTCAACCAACGCCTATCTCTTATATACTTCCGAATTACGAACCAAAGCCGAGATGGACCGGTTCTGTGAAGAAATTGAGAGGTGTGTACAATGAAAAAGAAAGCCGGACCCGTTTTATTAAACCAGGCTTCCGTCCCGGGAAGACGAGGCTATCTACCCCCCGTTTCGGATCTGACGACACCGGAAGAAGAACTGATCCCGTCTGCTTTTCGCCGCACGGCGCCACTGAACTTACCGGAACTGAGTGAAATGGATGTGACCCGCCATTTTACCCAGTTGTCCCAGCGGAGCTTCGGTGTGGACCAAGGCTTTTATCCACTGGGCTCCTGCACAATGAAATACAACCCCAAACTCCTGGAAGATTTGGCCTCCCTTCCCGGTTTTCGGGACCTCCATCCTTTGCAGGATGAATCCAACGTGCAAGGGGCCCTCCGGTTGATCTACGAAGCAGAAAGAATCTTCGCGACCATCACCGGGATGGACGCCTTTACGTTGCAACCAGCCGCCGGTGCCCACGGCGAACTAACCGGTCTCTTGATTATGAAAGCAGCCCTTCGGGATCGGGGTGAATTGGAACGGGAGATCATTCTTATTCCCGACTCCGCCCACGGCACCAACCCCGCCAGTGCGGCGTTGGCCGGCTTTAGAGTCCAAAAGATCCCGTCTTCGGCGGCCGGAATTATTGAACCTGAGGACCTTAAACCTTATCTGTCACCGCAGGTTGCCGGGTTGATGTTAACAAACCCCAATACCTTGGGCCTTTTTGAAGAAAAGATTCTAACCATCACCCAGATGATCCACGACATCGGCGGCCAGGTCTATTACGACGGTGCCAACCTCAATGCCATTATGGGCTGGGCCCGTCCCGGTGATATGGGCTTTGACCTTGTCCATCTTAATCTCCATAAGACCTTTGCCACCCCTCATGGCGGCGGCGGTCCCGGTTCCGGGCCACTGGGTGTTAAAGCCCACTTGGCACCGTATTTGCCTGTTCCCCGGGTCGTTTCGACGCCGGCCGGTTTTAAGTGGAGTTACGATGCACCCCGTACCATTGGTAAAGTGAAGGGTTTTTGGGGTCATTTTGCGGTAATCATCAAAGCCCTCGCCTATATTTACAGCCTCGGCTTTGACGGGTTGAAGCAAGCCTCATCCGATGCAGTCTTAGCGGCCAATTATCTGCAAACCTTATTAAAGGAAGACTATAATCTTCCTTACGACCGGCACTGTATGCACGAGTTCGTCCTCAGCGGGTTGAAGGAAAACCCGGCCGGAGTCCGGACCATGGATCTGGCGAAAAGCCTTCTCGATTACGGGATCCATCCGCCGACCGTCTACTTTCCCTTGATCGTGGCCGAAGCCTTAATGATTGAACCAACAGAATCCGTCACCCTGGACTTACTGGATTCATTTGTGGCGGTCATGAAAGAACTGGCGGAGCAAGCCAAGACCACGCCGGAGAAACTAAAAGAAGCGCCCTATACGACACCCGTACGGCGCTTAAACGAAGCAGAAGCAGCCCGCCATCCGGTCCTAAAGTGGTAAAAGCAGCCTACTCTATTCTTCAGTCTTTTCTTCTTCTTGGTTCAGCCTTTTTTTATAGGCAGCCAACTGACTTTGCCAAGGGGCTTGCTCCTCATCCGGGCAAGCCCCTTTTTTTAGCTGGAGATCATGACCGTCAATAAACACTTTGATCTGCCGCAGGCACTCTTTAATGTCCTGGTAGACCTGGGAGTTTGTAAAACGCAATACATGATAACCGGCGGCTTGTAACCGCTGGTCTTTTTGGAGATCCCTTGCTTGCTGTCCCGCACTTAAATGATAAAAACCATCAATCTCGATGACCAGATAATACTCGGGTAGGAAGATGTCCACTTCCATCCCTTCCAGCCACTGGTTTTCCAGAAAGCTGATCTTCTCATCCCGTAGTTTTTCCGCGAGTATTCTCTGTGCTCCTGTTTTGGAAGGTTGAAACCGCAAAATCCTCACCTTTTTCCGCTAACCATACGGCGTTTTCTTTTCCCGCTCTATTTCTATGTCTGGGAGCGAAAGGATTGTTCCAAACAAGCCCTATATGTATGAAAAAGCCCCTTATTCAGGGGCTTAATAATCATTCGCAACTCTGCTTTTGAGAACAAGCTGCTTTTCGCCTCTATTTTTTGTTTTGCCGGCACTCGCCCTGGAAGCGGGCGCCTTCTTCCACTACGAAGATGGACATTTCCGCCTCGCCTTGGAATTTTCCGGTTGCTAAAATCTCCATCTTTCCATTTACTTTTGTCTCTCCATGAAGAACACCGGCGAGCAGAAGATTGTCGGCCTGGACTTTGCCTTCCACTTCCCCCGACTCCGAGATATAGAGGTTTCCTTTCGTAACAATCTCCCCTTGGTGCTTTCCATCAATCTGAATATTTTCCGTCGAACCAATCGTCCCCCGAAAAGTGGTAGCCTTCCCGATGATCGTCTGAATTTGATTTTTCCCTTCCATAACAGCTATCGACCCCTTCAATTAAGATATGGTGTTGGGTCTACCGGAACATTGTTAAGTCGTACCTCATAGTGAACGTGGGGTCCGGTACTGGTCCCGGTATTACCGACGTACGCAATGATCTGTCCTTTTTTCACTTTTTGTCCAACCCGGACCGCCAGTCGACTGTTATGCCCGTATCGCGTCCGGTATCCGTTGCCGTGGTTAATTTCAACCAAAAGGCCATAGCCGCCCCGGGGTCCCGCAATCGTCACCGTTCCCTCGGCGGTCGCCCGCACCGGCGTTCCGATCCGGGACGGGATGTCTATTCCGTGGTGGAATATGACCTGTTTATGAACCGGGTGCCGTCGGTAACCAAAACCGGAGGAGATCCGCCGGTCACGGGCCAGCGGCCAGATGGTCGGGATGAAGTCGAGTTGACGGTCGTATGTTTTATACTTGGTTAATAGATCATCCAGTGCGGAACTGGTGAAGGCAAGCTCTTCTTCAAGATAGCTTAAGTTACTGTTTAAGAGTTCTAATTTAGAGTAATCCTGGTCGGCACTGGACAGCCGGTAACCGGGTAAATATACTTCCCGGTACGTCAGGGCTTTTTCCCCGGTTTTTTTGTTGTTGCGCAGGCGGTCATATTCCAACTCCATATCAACAAAGAAACGGTTGGAGGCGTTTAACTTGCCCGCCATCTCCTGGGTTGCTTTCAGACAAGGATCAAGCCGCCGCAGTTCTTTGTCCTGCTTGGCGATGATCTGGCGTAAATCATAAATATGCCGTTCCAGCTCCCAGATCTCCGAAATGCGGAAAGGATAACGGACAAGATAATAAATGTTGACCGCCATAATGATAAAGAAAGAGATAAAAACAAAGTAAGGGATGTTTATCGAGTTGACCTTCCCCTTGTTATTGGGGACGATCATTAAGCAATACCCTTTTTCTCTCTTCCTTCTTCTTTTTCTCCACAAAAAAACAAAAGCCCGGTTATCCACTTCTCTCATCTTTGCCACCATTAATGATTTAATCCTTTACCCCAAGAAGAGCAGTGTGTTGAATGTAAAACTGTGGACCCATCCCGTCAGCCTGGCACGTCTTGCCTTAGCGTTGGGTCTGACCGCTGTTCGCTTGGCCTTTTTGTTCCGCCGGGGTTCCAATCGGTAGAAACTTCCCTTTTTCCTTACTATCCTTGCTGAATTGTTGACAGTTCCCTTGGAAGACCGCGCCTTCTTCCACCACCAACAAGGCCATTTTGGCTTCCCCTTGCAAGTTCCCGGTCGGAACCAATTCCAACTTGCCGGCGGCCTCTACTTCACCCTGGACTTTACCGGCAATAGTGATGTTTTCGGCTTTAATCTTCCCTTGTACTACTCCACTTTCCCCAATCACCAAATCCCCTTTGGTGATGATTTCGCCGTCAAACTTACCGTCAATCCGGATTGTCCCCGTGGATTCTATATTACCTGTAAAGGCGGAATCCTTTCCGATCAGAGTGTCAATTTTCCTGCTTCCACCTTTGTTGTTTGCTTCATGCTTGTCTTTTCTCATCAGTATCCTCCTCAATAATGATTACGGCAGGTAGTTTCGTGGATTAACCGGTTTACCGTTATAGAGAACTTCGTAATGAAGGTGGGGACCGGTACTTTTACCCGTACTCCCAACCAGGGCAATGATATCGCCCTTTTTCACCTGCTGCCCTTCTCTAACCAATATTTTACTATTATGGGCATACCTTGTACGGTACCCATAGGAGCCATGTTTAATCTCGATAAACAACCCGTATGTACCATAGGAAGAAGCGCGTACCACCGTTCCGTCGGCGGTCGCCCGCACTGGCGTCCCCGCCCGTACCGCAATATCGATCCCTTCATGGAAAGCACCGACCCGGCCGGTGACCGGATCCCGCCGGTATCCATAATAAGAAGTGATATAGCCTTTTTGCACTAACGGGTAAATGGTGGGGGTATAATCCAGCTCCCGGTCATAGGCACTAAAACGGGAATACAGATCTTGCAGTTGAGCACTGGTCTTGCTTAGCTCTTCATCCAGAAAGTCCAGGTTACTGTTGAGAATATATAGTTTGGTCAGCTCCGAATCGGCGCTGGACAACTTGTACTGGGGCAATTGGAAGGGACGATAACTACTGCCCCGACTGACCCGCGTCCGTGAAGAGATGTTCCGAACTTCATTGTACTTGTTCTCCAGCTCCATGGCCAGTCGATTATGGACATTAATCATCTCCCCGACCTCATGGGTTGATCGAATCGCCGGATCGATCATTTTCAATTCTTTTTCTTGACGGGCAATGATCTGCTTGCAATTGATAATCTCCTGTTCAAGTCGGAAGATCTCGGCAATCCGCAAAGGATAACGACATAGAAAATAGAAGTTTACGCCCATTAAACAAAAGAATATTACAATAAGGACAAAAGGAAGATAGATGCTCCTCACCTTTTCCGGTTTGTTCGGGAGCACCATCAACGTATAGCCTCGATCTTTTTTCCGGCGCCGGGAGGAAAACCTCAGCGGCGATTTCATTACCCGTTCCATAATTGACTCCTTTATCAAAACTTACCAGCTTTTTTATCCAAAATTGAACGGTGTAATGCTTCGATCTGTTTTATGATCTCACTATGTTGCGCTACAATTGCTTCGAACTCTTCCGTCTTTTTGATTGATGGATCAATCAATTTCAAATCGTTGTCGTTTCGGGCAATCACGTCATTAAGCTGGTATACTTTACGATCTAAATTATCGATCTCCGAAAGACGCAAAGGATAACGGACCAAGAAGTAAATATTAGCCGCGAACAAAAGGAAAAAAAGGACAATGATGAAAAAAGGGATATTAATACTTTTAGTTACTCCTGAACCACGCGGAACCAACATAAAAGTATAACGTACTTCCCTTTTTTTTCGCCAATATTTTTTTATTCTACTGACCAGCGTCGCACGACCATCGATCAATTTCTATCACCGCTTACCCGAATCTATTATGCCACGTTCCCTCCGTAATTATCTTCAAAAATAACTCAATTTGTCCATCCACCAACCGGAAACGGGCGAGCACGACTAATCCCCGCGTAAACAACTAAGACAAAGGCCGCCGGGCTTACCACCATCTGGCTTTGAATATTCATTTATTAACAGTACGTAACTTATTCTCCTTTTTCCTGAAAAATCCTTCCTGCTTTTTTCTTTTCCTTTTATTTTCTTCCTTCAAGAGCTGCAGCTAAAACCTGTTCTTCTTCGTCGGACAGGGGGTAATTCGCCTTTCCGCCGCTGATCGATTTGGCATATACCCTTGATTCATCCCGCCCGTAGATGCTGCTGAGCATTACGCCGTTGCCTTTGCGGTCCAGAAGAACAAGCGAAAAGCTCTGGTCCCCGCCCACGTTGGCAAAGGCTTTATACCGCTGAAGCGCCCACCTCTGGAGATAAGCGGTGGCCTCCCGCTCGAGCTGATCAATCCTTGCTTCTCCGCTTAAAAGTCTTTCCTCCGCATTCTTCATTCTTTCGCCCAAATCAAGCAAGATTTCCTCTAAATTGGCACCTTTGTTTCCAGTAAGGAGTAACCTATAGCGGTTCATCAGTTTATGCAG
Source organism: Capillibacterium thermochitinicola (assembly GCF_013664685.1). Classification (NCBI taxonomy): domain Bacteria; kingdom Bacillati; phylum Bacillota; genus Capillibacterium; species Capillibacterium thermochitinicola. Next base: position 151,467 of record NZ_JAAKDE010000012.1, on the reverse strand, counting down.
CTGAAAACCGGTGATTAGAAGTCCGAGGAGGACAAGCCCCTGTATGACTAGGAGGACCCAAAAAAATCGCTCCTGTGGTGACAAACTGCTGAAGAATTCGATTATTTCCGCCACGATGAACGCTCCTTCTTGTCCAATCTTTGTCAATATAATTATTCTTGCTGATCTTGCCACATCCTTTATAAAAATAGAATTTCTTTATGATCTCATCATAATCTTTTTTACAGGTCTTCGCCTGTCCATGATTCAATCAGCCACCCCATCCCTCTATATCTGTTCAATAAGATCATCGGCAACATTTTCCCAGTTATAAAGACGAATGGTTAATCGAACGGATGTTCGTCTATACAATTTCTTGCCGTTGTCCCTGATCCATATTCTATAAAAAATCGCCCAAGCCAATATATTAACTTAGGCGATACTCTGGTATCCTTTTATGACTCTATTTGGAGTTTATACTTTTTTACCACTCGGTGTTTATCCCTCATGTATATGTGCCTTGACTACGCCTTTACCTAAACCGGGGCCGGAATAGTATCCACTGTCTTGCGTTTCCTGGTCCTGCCTTTTGTCTATAAACTCAACAAAATTTCCGTGATTCTTTCAAATTCTTCCGGTGAGTAATATTCAATCTCGATCTTCCCCCGGTCACCACTGCTTTTAATATTAACTTTAGTGCCAAAGATCCGGGTCATATCATCAATGATTGCTTGGAGGTTTGGATCAATTTTTTGCCTAACCTTTGGCTTCTTGTTCTCTTCCCCCGTCAATGTTTCACGTGAAACACCAGAGAGATGGATCTGGCGCACCAATTCTTCCGTCTCGCGAACCGATAGTTTTTCCTGGAGAATCTTTTCGCTGATATAAAGCTGTTGCTCTGGCTGTTCAAGGCTAAGGAGCGCACGGGCATGTCCCATTGTCAGTTGGCCTTCAGCAACCATCTGCTGAATTGGTTCCGGCAAATTAAGCAAACGTAAGGTATTGGCGATGGCCGACCGGCTCTTCCCTACGGCCTTGGCTACTTCTTCTTGGGTCAGATTAAACTCCGCCATTAGCCGTTGGTACGCTTCGGCTTCTTCCATAGGGTTTAAATCTTCCCGCTGCAAATTTTCGACCAACGCAATCTCCATAATCGTGCGGTCGTCCAATTCTTTGACCACGACGGGAACCGTGGTCAGACCGACCTGTCTCGCCGCCCGCAAACGGCGCTCGCCCGCGATGAGCTGGTAGCCGTCGCCTTTTCTCCGCACCAGTAAGGGTTGGAGAACTCCATGCTCTTTGATGGAGGCAGCTAATTCTTGTAGACTTTCCGGGTCAAAGTGTCGTCGGGGTTGATAAGGGTTTGGCTCGATACTTTCCACCGGGATTTCTTGTGTGTTCTGGAGGTCCTCTTCTTCCAGCTGTGGAATGAGCGCCCCTAACCCTTTACCCAAAGCGCGTGTTTTATTCACGGGCAATCACTTCCTTAGCCAATTCAAAGTAGGCCTCGGCACCCTTAGAACGATTATCATACAGATTAATCGGTAAACCGTGACTCGGTGCTTCGCTGAGCCTGATGTTCCTGGGAATTACCGAATTATAAACGCGGTCTTGGAAATAGTTCCGGACTTCCTCCGCCACCTGTTGGGAAAGGTTAGTCCGGTGGTCATACATGGTTAAAACGACCCCTTCCACTTCCAGTGATGGATTAGAATACTTCTGGACCAACTGTAAAGTCTTCATCAGTTGGCTGAGGCCTTCCAAAGCGTAATATTCACATTGAATCGGTACGATCACCGCATCCGCCGCCGCTAGGGCATTAAGGGTTAAATTCCCAAGGGAAGGGGGGCAATCGATTAAAATATAGTCATATGCTTGTCTGACCGGTTCAATGGAACGGCGGAGACGCTGGTCGCGCGCCATCATACCAACCAATTCCGCCTCGGCCCCGGCCAAGCGAATAGTAGCCGGTGCGGCCCATAAGTTTGGGACTTGGGTGGGAAGGATCACTTCTTCAATGGGGATTTCGCTCACTAAAACATCATAAATGCATTTTTTAATCTCACTTTTCCGCAGCCCTAAGCCACTGGTCGCATTCCCTTGGGGGTCGTTATCTAGTACTAAAACTTTTTTCCCTAAAACTGCTAAGTAAGCACCGAGATTAACTGCGGTCGTTGTCTTGCCAACGCCACCCTTCTGGTTAGTGATGGCAAAAACTTTTCCCATCCTCCTTACCTCCTCGCCTCTTGGACCACCAATATTGGGTTCATTCTTTCTTTTAGTTCGCGAAGACCGATCAATCTTCCTGCAAAAAACCGGAAGGAAATAAAAAAGAGCGGCTCCCCTTGGGTAGGGGCCGCTGCAAAAATGTTTCACGTGAAACATTTATAGAGGCCGTTTTGCTGGAACACCGGGCCGCCGCGGGTATTTGTCCAAAGTGGGTCCTGTTTTTTGAAACAAAAGGAGCGTGCGCTCGCCCATCGCCAACGGTAATTGGTAGGATAACTCTTGCTTAAGCTCAACCTTCAGGAGGTCTTGTGCAGTTTTGGCTTTTTCGATTTCGGTCTGGTAGTTTGGGCCTTTATAAGCCAAAACAAACCCTCCGGTTACACAGAAGGGAATGGTTAGTTCCAAAAGGGCGGCCGTCTCGGCCACCGCGCGGGCAGTGACCATCGGGTATTGTTCCCGAAATTCCTTCTGGTGGGCGAGATTTTCCGCCCGGTCGTTATAGATAAAAATGTTTTCTAATTGTAATTGCGCTTTAACGCGGTGTAAAAAGTCGGCCTTTTTGCGACTGGCCTCCACCAAGTGGTATGATTGCTGGGGGTAGGTAATAGAGAGGGGAACGGCGGGAAGCCCGGCGCCTGATCCCAGGTCAAGAATCTTCGGCCACTCGGCCCAGGCGGTTAAGCGGATTACGACTAAAGAATCATAAAGATGCTTAACAACCGCCTCTTCCCAACTGGTAATGGCAGTAAGGTTGGTGGTGCGGTTTGTTTCCAAAACCAGCTGTAGATAGGTAAAAAGCTTCTCCCGTTTTTCGGCGTCCAGTTCGGGAAAGGGTTGAAATAGATCATTCATAAATGTTTGGGCGCTGTACATTGCCGGTTACTCCTGGTGATCCAGATTAAAAGGGTACTTAGATCGGCCGGGCTGACACCGCTAATCCGTCCCGCTTGACCCAGGGTGGCCGGCCGAAATTTCTGTAGCTTTTCCCGGGCTTCGGAAGACAGATTCGGTACCGCGGTATAATCAAAGTCAGGCGGAATCTTCTTCTCCTCCATTTTTGCCAAACGGGCTGCCATCTTTTCTTCCCTTTCCAAATAGCCTTCGTATTTAATGAAGTTTTCGACCACTTCGTCGGTGAGGGGCTGCTTTTGGTCGGGGTCGATCAGGTCCCAGAGGTCGGTAATCTTGATCTGCGGCATCCGCAACAACTGTTTAAGGCTGCTTTTCTGTTTCACTTCAACGCCGGTTAATTCTTTGAGGCGGAGCGCTTGCTCTGACCCGGGAGTAATATGGGTCTCAGTAAAGAAGGCCAACGTCTCCTCAATCCGCTCCCGTTTCCTTTGGAAACAGTCATACTCTTCCAACGAGATTAGGTTAAACCGGTAACCGTACTCGGTCAACCTGAGGTCGGCATTTTCTTGACGGAGAGAAAGGCGAAATTCAGCCCGCGAGGTCATAATCCGGTAGGGCTCGTTGTTCTCTTTGGTTACCAAATCATCGATGAGAACCCCTATGTAAGCCTCATTCCGCCCTAAGGTAAAGGGTTCTTCCCCTTTTAAATACAAACCGGCATTGATCCCCGCAATAATACCTTGCGCCGCGGCTTCTTCATAACCGGAAGTACCATTGATCTGTCCGGCACTAAAGACCCCCGGCCACCCTCGAATTTGCAAGCTGTTCTGCAACTGTTCGGGAGCGATCACATCGTATTCAATGGCGTAACCGGGACGAACAATCTCTACTGCTTCCAGCCCCGGAACGGTGCGGATAAACTGATCTTGGATTTCCTCCGGTAAACTGCTGGAAAGCCCGGCAATATACATTTCATCGGTATTTAAACCTTCCGGCTCGATGAAAACCTGGTGCCTTTCCCGTTGGGGGAAATTAACCACTTTATTCTCAATGGCCGGGCAATACCTGGTGCCGATTCCTTTGATCGCCCCGCAATACATGGGAGCCAGATGGAGATTATTACGGATGATCGCATGGGTTTTTTCATTAGTGTAGGTCAGCCAACAAGAAACGGGTTCGCGCGGGCTCCAAGGCAACCAGTAGGAAAACCCGTGGTCCAAACGGTCACCGGGTTGTTCAATCATGGCGTCAAAATTGATGGACCGTTTTCGCACCCGTGCGGGTGTTCCGGTTTTGAAGCGTTTGAATTTAAGGCCTTGTGCCTCCAGATACTCGGCCAGGGCGTTCGCCGGATGCTGTCCCTGCGGACCGGAGGGAAAGGATAAACTCCCAATATGGACGCGCCCCCGCAAAAAGGTCCCGGTCGCGATGACAACCGCCGGAACCTCAAAGGTAATTCCGGTACTAAGGGTTAATCGCCAGAGATCTTTGTAACGCTCAAGGGCGACAACCTCGCCCTGACGGATGGTGATTAATGGTTGTTTTTCCAAATATTCCTGCATAAACTGCTGGTAAAGCCGTTTATCCGTCTGTGCCCGTAAAGCGCGGACGGCCGGACCTTTCTGGGTGTTTAAAGCCCGGATTTGAATATGGGCGCGGTCGGTATTCCGTCCAATTAAGCCGCCGAGGGCATCAACCTCGCGGACCAGGTTACTTTTCCCCGGCCCCCCGACCGAAGGATTGCAAGGCATAAAGGCAATATTATTAAAATTTATCGTTAAGAGGAGGGTGGTAAAACCCATTTTGGCAGTGGCATTGGCCGCTTCACACCCGGCATGGCCCGCCCCGATTACAGCCACATCGTATTTTTGTCTCATCGTCCCGCTCCCTATTTCCCTATACAAAACTGGGCAAATATTTCGTTGATAATCTCTTCCGAAACCGCACGGCCGGAGATTTGTCCCAAGGCGTCAAGAGCCGCCCGCAGGTTTACCGCCAAAAGGTCTTCGCTCCACTCTTCAGCGATCCCTTGCACAACCAGGGTTAAAAGTTCAATCGCCTCCTCAATGGCTTCTTTATGGCGTACCCTTGTCACCAAAGCCGGTTGTTCGGCGAGGCCTTCGCTCCCGATCAACTCATCACGGATCAACGTTTTCAGCTCGTTAATCCCCGCTCCGGTCAGCGCCGAGATCGAGAGGAACTTGGCCTGAGGAAAGGCGCTCTGTAAGGATTCGACTGTAACTTGCACAGGCAAATCGGTTTTGTTCAAGATGATCAGCGCCGGTTTCGCGCTCAGAAAATCGATTAATGCATGGTCTTCCGGTGTTAACGGCGTAGCCGCGTCAAAGATGGCTAAAACCAGATCGGCTTCGGTCATTAATTGCCGGGCTTTTTCGACCCCGGCTTTTTCCACCGGATCGTCACTCTGGCGTACACCTGCGGTGTCAATGAGCCGGACCGGAACACCCTCCAAATCAATTATCTCCGAAACAAAATCGCGAGTCGTCCCCGGAATCGGGGTAACGATCGCCCGTTCTTCACCCAGGAGTTGGTTCAGTAAGCTGGACTTGCCCACATTGGGGCGGCCGGCAATTACGACCGTCGCCGCATCCCTCAAGATAATTCCCCGGTCGGCAGAGTCTAACAATTGTTTCAGGCGCTGCCGGACGTTATTAACTTCGTTTAGCGCTTCATTCCTCTGAAGTTCCGGGATCTCATCCTCGGGAAAATCAAGGGCCGCTTCGATCGGTACCAGGAGCGCCATCAGCTTTTCTTCTTGTTCCTTTATGACCTGTGCCAACCGGCCCCGTAACTGATTCAAAGCAACCCTTTGCGCCAAATCGGTGCGGGCCCGAATCAGATCGATCACCGCTTCCGCCTGGGTTAAATCAAGGCGACCGTTTAAAAAGGCGCGTTTGGTAAATTCCCCTGGTTCGGCGGGCCGTGCTCCAGCTTGGAAAACTGTTGTTAGTATTTTTTTAAGATTCTGGTATCCACCGTGCCCTTGAATCTCTAATAAATCCTCCCCGGTGTAACTCCTCCGCTCCTTAAAATAAAAATAGATCACTTCATCAATGGGTTCATTGTCCTGGTCAACAACATAACCTAACCGGACCACTCTTTCCGGCCAAGACTTGATCTGCTTTCCGGACGGGTGACGCAGAATTTTGGCCCCGATGGATAACGCCTCGGCCCCGCTGATGCGGATGATCCCGATTCCTCCTTCCCCGGGCGGGGTGGAGATTGCTGCTATGGTCTGGCTTTCCTTCATTTCCGATCCCTTGTCCTTCGCGAAAAATCGCCTTTACCATCTTACTTGTGGAAAAATAATAAAAATAATACGTGCCCCGGAAGGCACGTGTTCGTTTGCTAGGCTAGCGTGTCGTTTTTGGGGAGATAACCACGCGCCGGTAGGGTTCCTCTCCTTCGCTATGCGTAACGACTTCTTTATTATTTTGTAAGGCCAGGTGAATAATTCGCCGTTCTTGAGGGGTCATGGGGCTTAAAACCTCGCGCCGTCCCTTTCTTCTCACCCGTTCCGCCGCTGTTTGCGCCAAACGTTTTAAGTTTTCTTCCCGGCGTTTCCGATAACCACCGACATCAATGATGACCCGGTCCTTATCATCACTGTCTTTATGGACGGCCAAATTTACGATATACTGAAGAGCATTGAGAGTTTGGCCGTGACGACCAATCAATCGCCCCAGATCATCCCCATTTATATTAAGCACCACGTAACCGGGGCGTTTAAACATTTCGACTTGAGCAAAGATCCCCATATTGACCAATAGTTCCCGTAAAAAACGAACCGCCTTTTGGGCCAGCTCTTCTTTGACCGTGGCCCTAATTTTTACCCGGTTGACATTTAATAAACCCAAGAAACTCTTGCTTGAGGTCTCTTCCAAAACTTCCACTTTGACTCTGCTCTCATCGACGTTTAGCTCTTTCAGTGCTAATTCCAACGCTTCCTCTTTTGTTTTCGCGACAATTTCCACTGATTTCATCGAGATAAACCTCCTTAGGAGACCAGAAATTGTTTACTTATTTTATCTCAGGTTGCTCCTCATGAATAAAAAATTTGGTTATAATCCACTGCTGAACAATCCCAATCACTGTACTGGCCACCCAGTAAACACCAATCCCGGCTTTAAGCGTATAAGTGACATACCCCATAAAGACTGGCATTACGTACATTAAGGTACTTTGGGATGGATCGGTCGTCGATACGGTCGTCATCTTCTGTTGTAAATAGGAGGTCAATCCGGAGATTGCCGCCAACAACCAATAACTGTGGCTTTTCGTCAAATCCATCGTCAAAAAATAGGCGTTGGTAAAATCGAGATTATAATTTTCCGGAACCCTTAAAACATTGAATAATGCAAACAAAATCGGCAGTTGCAAAAGCAGGGGCAGACACCCGCCAAAAGGATTAACTTTATGTTTCTGGTAAAGTTCCATCACTTTCCGCTGTTGTTCTTCCGGATTGTGCTTGTATTTCTCCTGGATCTTTTTCATCTCGGGTTGAATTTTTTTGAGTCCTTCCATGGAACGGATCTGACTAAGCGTAAAAGGAAATAAAACCACTTTCACCAAAAGGGTTAAAAGGATAATCGCCATTCCCCAGCCTACCCCAAGGGTATCGTGGAAAAATGTTAATATGTTGGCCATGATCGTGGATATCATAAGCGTAAACTCCACACCTTTCTCTTATTTAAGGTCGTTTTTTATCCGCCACTGCAACTTATTCTCTCTCCGCCAATGAATTCCTCTTCCATATTTTTTCACACCAGTCGCAAATTATTACCCGGAGCCCGGGCCGGCAAGCCGCCAATCTTCCTTTTCCGTACCAAAAATAAAAGGGCTATAAGCCCCTTTTGCGACGGAATATGCCTTTCCAACCCGGCCATGTTTCGGGAACTTGATCCACCGCACCCTGCGACCAGGGGTGACAGGAAAGAAGACGAACAATCCCAAGGACAACACCGCGACCCACTCCAAAACGGGTTAGCGCTTCGATGGTATACTGGGAACAACTGGGATAATACCGGCACCGGTAAGCCGGTGGTTTTAACGGTGATAAAAAGCGCTGGTAAAACCGGATTAACAGAATGATCGTCTTCCGCATCATTTCTCCGGAGGGAATAAATTCGCCTTGATGAGGAGATCTTGCAAGGCATTGGCAAGTGCGGCGTAATCCGCTTGTCCCGCTCTTTCACGGGCAATGATCACTACGGAAAATCCCCTCGCCACCCGGGCTTGCAGTGTAAAAAAAGCGTTTTTTAACTGTCTTTTGATCCGGTTACGCCGGACTGCAGAACCAAGTTTCTTCCCAGCACAAAAAGCTACCTTCAATATATCCTCATTTTCGGAATTCGGACGAACATATAGAACCAAAAAGGAGTTGGAATAGGAACGGCCATTTTTAAAGGTCTCTTGAAATTCCCAGTTTTTTTTTAGGGTTTGGAAAGATTTCATTTTAAGCCGATAAAACCTTTCTCCCTTTTGCCCGCCGCCGTTTAATTACTTGTCGCCCACCGCGGGTAGACATTCTAACCAAAAAACCGATTCTTCTTTTCCGTTTCAGATTGTTCGGCTGAAATGTTCTTTTCACCAATCTCACCTCGCTTTGGGCTTAATTTTCCGTGTTTATTATAATTAGGACTTATCCGGTTGTCAATATTTCTTCTGGAAAGTTATCCACAATTCCTTCCCTGGGGGCGTTTTTGTCAGTAAGTTTTCCCCAGAAAGGCTTTTTCCGCTTTTTTTGCATCATTGTTGGGTTTGTCAAAGCCGCAAGAATTTGGTATTATAATCATCGCGTCTTACTTTATCCACAATTGCCCCTTTTTTTCTGGGGATAATGTTGATAACTCTCTCAGTCGTTTGTGTTTCAAAGGAATTCTCTCGGCTTTGACTTCTTTTTTTTTCGCCTTTTCTCCCCGCGGGCAAAGCTTTATCGTTTTTAATTTTGCCGTCCTTATCCTCATTTTATTCACAGGTTATACACAGATTGTGGATAAGTATCTGACTTTGAAACTAATTGAAAGGTGGGTGTGCCGGTGAACATAGAAGAATTAGAATCAATTTGGAGCAAGGTCCAGGAAGAGATGGAACCCCTGATGACCAAGCCAAGTTTTGAAACTTGGTTAAAACCAACAAAACCTTGGAAAATTGAAGAGGGCATTTTATACATAGAAGTCCCTAACGAATTTGCCCGCGATTTGTTGGAAAGCAGATACGCACCGTCGATTACTGCCTCCCTCCGAAAATATCTCCCCGAAGATATACAACTCAAATTCATGATCTTGAAAAACACGACAAGTGCAGCCGAGTTCAGTTCGACAATCCCCAGCAATTTTACGGGTGAAGATAATCTCCTGAATCTTAACCCCAAGTATACGTTCGAGTCTTTTGTGGTCGGGGACAGTAATCGTTTCGCCCACGCCGCTTCGTTGGCCGTCGCGGAAGCTCCGGCCCGTGCCTACAACCCCTTATTTATCTACGGCGGTGTCGGTTTGGGGAAAACCCATCTTATGCAGGCAATTGGGCATTTTGTGATGGAAAACAACCCCTATTACAAAGTGGTTTACGTTTCGTCGGAAAAATTCACCAACGAGTTGATTAATGCCATTCAAAAAAACAAGACCGTTGGTTTTCGGGCCAAATACCGGACCGTCGATTTATTACTGGTGGACGATATCCAGTTTCTCGCCGGCAAAGAGAGTACACAGGAGGAGTTCTTCCATACTTTTAATGCCCTATACGAAGCCAGTAAACAGATTGTCATCTCCAGCGACCGTCCGCCGAAAGAGATTCCAACGCTGGAAGATCGTCTCCGTTCCCGTTTCGAATGGGGATTGATCACCGATATTCAAGCACCGGATCTGGAAACGAGAATTGCGATTTTACAAAAAAAAGCGGCGGCCGAAGGATGGAAGCTCCCGAGTGATGTGATTGTTTATATTGCCAATCTAATCAATTCCAATATTCGCGAACTGGAAGGCGCGCTTATTCGTGTTATTGCCTATTCTTCTTTAACGAAGCGGGAAATCACCATCGACCTGGCGGAAGAAGTACTCCGTGATATTATCTCCACCCAACAAACGACCAGAATAACGATCCCCCTGATTCAACAGGCGGTGGCGGAATACTTTAATCTGTCCGTTGAAGATTTAAAATCGAAACGGCGCACCCAGAACATAGCTTTACCGCGGCAGATTGCCATGTATCTTGCCCGTGAATTAACCGACTCTTCCTTACCGAAGATTGGTGAGGAGTTTGGCGGCCGCGATCACACCACCGTGATGCACGGTTGTGAACGGATCAAAGAGTCGATGGGGATTGACCCCCTTGTTAATCAAGCAATTAAAGATTTAACCCAGCAACTAAAGAAATAATCAACCTAAAATGAAGATAACCTGTGGTTAAGTTGTTGACTGGTGTGGGGAAAAACTGTTTACTAGTTTATCCACAATCCACTTTTTCTTGTGGATAAGTTAAAATTGTTGATAAATGAACTTTTCTTCCACAGGTTGTTTCGGTGATAAATTCCTCTCTGAACAGGGGATTTAGGAATTATCCACATATTCTGTTATACTATTACTACGGCTATCTTGATCTTTGTAACCCCTTATTTTTTCTCCTTGTAATCGTTCCTGTTGATAACCCAATCCCATTAAGGAGGTCGAGGAGATGAAACTTTTTTGTTCGCGCGACGAGTTGGTACGCTCGTTACAGATTGCCACACGGGTTTTACCGGCGAAGACCAGTATTCCCATTCTTAACGGTATCGTCTTGGAAACCAGGGATGATCAGCTGTTTTGTTTTGCCAGTGACTTGGAGAATGGGATTGAGGTTAAAGTTCCAGAAGTGACCATTATCACCCCGGGACGGGTCGTTCTCGGTGGGCGAACCTTTTATGATGTGATCCGGCACTTACCATCAGGCCGTATCGAAATGGGGGTCGAGGGTAATTCCTTTACCATCAAAACAGCCAGTACTTTTTTTAACTTAAATATCTTACCAGCCGAAGAGTACCCGGCAGTACCCGACGGTTTAAAAAAGATCCACCTTTACATGGAGGAACAAACCGGGCTCCGCGGGGAAGAAATTCTTTTTTCCTTGGAAGCCCCTGTTTTTGAAGAAGCCGTCCGTCAGAGTGTCTATGCTACTGCCCCCAATGATTCCCGTCCTTTTCTCTCCAGTATCCTTTGGGAATACAAACCGGACCGTTTAAGGCTGGTGGCGACGGATATTAACCGGTTAGTGGTGAAGGATCTATCCGTCAACGGAAACAGCGAAGACAGTTTCCTGGTTCCGGTAAAATCACTGCGGGAAATGGCGGCGGTTTTTGGGAGTTACCCCGATGAAGAAATTACCTTTTTCCTGATTAACCGGCAGTTATATGCGGTGGCGAAAGGGATACTTTATTATACGCGGCTGATCAACGCCCAATTCCCCCGTTATGAGCAGGTGATTCCGGAAAGTTTTGATGGCGAAGCCCGTTTTCAACGCACCTCTCTGCTTAATTCGCTGAGTAGAAGTTTACTGATCGACAAAGCAGTTAAACTTAGTTTTGAACCCGACCGCCTTACCATCTTTGCGATGGAGCCGGAGCTTGGACAGTTTAACGAAGAAGTAAGCTGTTCCTACCAGGGTGAATCCTTTGCGATCGGTTTTAATGCCCAATTTATCATTGATTTTCTGAAAGCGGTGGATGATGAGGAGATTGTTTTTAAACTTTCCGCCGGGATGAAAGCATCGGTCTTACAGGTAAAAGAGTTAACGACCTACACTTATGTGTTGATGCCCTTACGCCTCAACTATTAAGGAGGAGAAGGAAACATAAGGATGGAAGCCATCGTTGTGCAAGGGGAATCGATCCGCCTTGAACAATTCCTAAAATTCGCCGGCGCGGTAATGACCGGCGGGGAAGCAAAACAGTTAATCCAGTCGGGAATGGTAAAGGTGAACGGCGAGACGGAACGGAGAAGGGGCCGTCAATTACGCGACCAAGATGTGGTCACGCTGCCCGACGGTTCGCAACTTTTGGTTCGGATTAAGGAAGAGGAAAGTGCACCTAAAAAAGATTAAGATCAATAACTTTCGTAATTATGACAGCGCCGAGGTGGAATTGTCGCCCGGTCTTAATATTTTGTGTGGAAAGAATGGTCAGGGGAAAACTAACTTTTTAGAAGCAGTTGCTTTTTTAACTTTGGGCCGTTCCTTCCGGACCAGTCGGGATGAGGATCTGATTAAAGAGGATAAAAAAGGTTTTTATCTAAAAGGAGAATTCCAAAGTAATGAAGAAAACCTCATCCTTGAGGTTGGTAACGCACTGGACCGTGTGGTAGTCAAAGTTAACCGCGTGGTTCAAAAAAGTAAACGGGAACTGTTTGGACGGGTCCGGACGGTAATTTTTACCCCGGAAGATCTGCAAATTATTAAAGGCGGTCCGGAAAAACGCCGGGAATTTCTCGATCTGTACCTGGCACAGGCTTACCCTGACTACCGCCAGGTTTTTCTCCGTTTTTACCGGACGTTATACCAGCGGAATGCCCTGTTAAAAAATTTTAAGGAAGGGTTCCGCGATTATAACCAGTTGGAAGTCTGGACCAACCGCCTGGTGGAGGAAGGGAGCCGGGTTGTGCTCTATCGCCAGCAAGCGCTGGTTGAGATTAACCCCTGGCTTAATCATTACCACCAAGCCATGAGCAATGACCGGGAAACCCTGGGTTGTGCCTATAAATTTGGCCGTGACGTTGTTCAGGAACTTGATTTGGACAAGATCAGGGAGCGGTTCCGGCAAATGCTCCAGACCCGCAGTGAAGAGGAGTTCCGGCGTGGGTACACCCTGGCCGGGCCCCACCGGGACGATTTGCAAATAATGATGAACGACCGCCTTGAACTTCGGGTTTACGGATCACAAGGCCAACAGCGGACGGCCGCTTTGGCGCTGAAGCTGGCAATGGTGGATCTCATCAAAAAAAGACAGGGGGCAGCTCCTCTCTTATTGCTGGATGACGTTTTTTCTGAATTTGATAATGAACGGAAGCGGGAATTGTTAAATCTGCTCACGACCGGAACCCAAACCATCCTTAGCACTACGGAACTAAAAACAACCTCTGCTTTTTCCGGGCCATTAAAGCTATTTACGGTGGAAAGTGGAGTGATTAAAGATTAATCAGGTAACATCGCTTGCCGAGATCGTGCGGGGATTTATCCAGAACTGGTCCCCCAAAGCCCACGTCCAAACAGGACTGGCCTATTATTACTGGCCGCAAGTCATTGGTGATTCCTTAAAGGACAAAATAGAGGTGAGTCAGGTAAAAAACGGGATCCTGTGGGTGAAAACCCCCGATCCGGCCCTCGCCCATAATTTAACCTTCTTTAAAAAAGAGATTATGACGAAATATCAACGTCTTTTAGGTGAAAATTTCATCCGTAACGTCCGGATTACCGTTGGTGCGGTAACTTCGGGTTTTGATCATAAAACGACCGCGCAAACGAGGAAGGAGCCGGTCCGGGCGCATGATCTTCCCTTACCCGCAGCAATTGAAGGGATCGAAGATCCCGCTTTGAAGCAGGCTTTTAGCCGTTTTTACTGCGCGCACCAGGCACGGAAATGAGGGTTAGACCGTGAAAGGCCGGTAAAGGGGGAGGCAGATGTTTTTACATTTGGGTGGAAATCAGATTATCAGTATCAATGAGATTGTCATCGTGGAAAATCTAGAAAAAATGACGTTCACCTCACTCCAAGAATGGCTGCAGCAGAGGAAGAAAACAGGCCGGGAGATCGTGGATATTGGAGAGGGAAAACCAAAATCGGCGGTTTACACTGACCAAAAAATTATCTTGTCGCCCATCTCCGCTTACACCCTGAAGAAGCGGTCAGAACAAATCCCCAATTAAAAACAGATTCACCCGCGTGAGCGAGGCACGTGCAAGAAAGAAAAGCGGGTATGCGTTACCTGCTCTGGGGGGCGATTCAGCGCATACCGTTAACCAATAACGAGAGGATTTTCTTTAGCGGGTAGCTTTAGGAGGTATGTTGGTGAGCAAGCAGAAAGCAAACGGTTACAACGCAGAACAGATTCAAATTCTGGAGGGATTAGAGGCTGTAAGAAGACGGCCTAGTATGTATATTGGGAGTACCGGCCCCCGGGGCCTTCATCACCTGGTGTACGAAGTGGTGGACAATAGTATCGATGAAGCTTTGGCCGGTTATTGTGATCAGATCGACGTTGTGATCCGGCGGGATGGTGCCATTTCTGTTGCCGATAATGGTACGGGGATCCCGGTGGACATCCACCCGAAGGAGAAAATTTCCGCTTTGGAAGTGGTTATGACCAAACTTCACGCCGGCGGTAAATTCGAGGGCGGCCATTATCAAGTCTCCGGCGGGCTCCACGGTGTTGGGGTTTCGGTGGTGAATGCGCTTTCCCTTTGGTTGGAAGCGGAAGTCCAGCGGGACGGGAAGATCTATTATCAGAGGTACGAACGGGGTAAGCCCCAGACCGAAGTCAAGGTGATCGGAGAAACCTCCTCCACCGGAACCAAGGTGACCTTCAAACCAGACCCCGAGATCTTTGAGAGTTGTGAATTTGATTTAGATACCTTGGTTCACCGCCTCCGGGAATTGGCCTTTCTCACCCGGGGATTAAAGATCACCATTAAAGATGAGCGGGTTGACAAAGAGCTTACTTTCCACTACGACGGGGGGATCGTCTCCTTTGTCCAAGCCTTAAACCGGACGAAAACCCCGCTTTTTGACGAAGTGATCTACGTTGAAAAACAGGTCGACAACAGCATAGTCGAAGTGGCGCTCCAGTATAACGACGGCTATGTTGAGAATGTCTATACTTTCGCCAATAACATAAATACCGTGGAAGGGGGAACCCATCTTTCCGGTTTCCGTTCGGCCTTGACCAGATCGATCAATGATTATGGACGGAAGTACAATCTGATCAAAGAAAACGAGAATAACTTATCCGGTGAAGACGTACGCGAAGGCTTAACGGCCGTGATCAGTGTCAAACTGCGTTTCCCCCAGTTTGAAGGCCAAACCAAGACGAAACTGGGCAACAGTGAAATGAAGGGTATTGTGGAGTCGGTCGTCTACGAAGGGATCTCTGAGTTTTTAGAACAGAACCCGGCGGTTGCCCGTAAGATTGTGGAAAAATGTCTGATGGCAAGCCGGGCGCGGGAGGCGGCCCGGAAAGCCCGCGAGTTGACCCGGCGCAAAAGTGCCCTCGAGATCTCTTCCCTCCCCGGGAAACTGGCGGATTGCAGTTTTAAAGAGGCGGAGTTGTGCGAGTTGTATCTGGTGGAAGGTGATTCGGCGGGCGGTTCGGCCAAACAAGCCCGGGATCGCAGATTTCAGGCTATTCTGCCTTTGCGGGGCAAGATCTTGAATGTGGAGAAAGCGCGGATCGACCGGATTTTAAACAACGAAGAGATTAAGGCGATGATTACCGCCATCGGCGGGGGGGTCGGCGATGATTTCGATCTTTCGAAGATTCGTTACCATAAAATTATTACCATGACGGATGCCGACGTTGACGGTGCTCATATCCGGACTTTGCTGTTAACTTTCTTTTACCGCTATATGACGCCCTTGATTGAAAACGGCCATGTCTATATTGGGATGCCTCCCTTATATTTGGTGAAGAAAGGAAAAAAACAGCAATACTGCTACTCCGAACAGGAACTGGAGGCTTTCTTGGAGGCCAACGGCCGGCAGGGCGTCACGATTCAACGGTATAAGGGACTGGGCGAGATGAACGCCGAACAGTTGGCGGAGACCACCATGAATCCGGAGAGCCGCACGCTGTTGCGGGTAACTTTAGAAGATGCAATGGCGGCTGATGAGATCTTCTCCACCTTGATGGGGGATAAGGTCGAACCCAGACGGGATTTTATCCAAGCCCACGCCCGTGAAGTGGTGGATTTAGACATCTAAACCCCAATGGTCTCCGGGTGAAGCAAAACGGGTAGAAGGCGGGAGCCAATGGAGGGATAATTTTGGCAGAAGTTAGGGATGGGAAGATTGTTCCGATCAAAATTGAGCAAGAGATGAAACGCTCCTATTTGAGTTATGCGATGAGCGTGATTGTCGGCCGGGCGCTGCCGGATGTCCGTGATGGACTAAAACCGGTTCACCGGCGGATTCTTTACGGGATGTACGAATCGGGGACTACGCCCGATAAACCGTATAAAAAATCCGCGCGTATTGTCGGTGATGTGATGGGGCGCTACCATCCCCACGGCGACGCGGCGATCTATGATTCCATCGTCCGGATGGCGCAGGACTTTTCGTACCGGATTCCTTTGGTGGACGGCCACGGGAACTTTGGTTCGGTCGACGGCGATCCCCCGGCGGCCATGCGTTACACCGAGATTCGCCTGTCACCGCTGGCCGTTGAGATGTTGACGGATATTGAAAAGAAGACGGTCGATTTTGTCCCCAATTTTGACGGGAGCTTGGAAGAACCGGTGGTGCTGCCCAGCCGTTTCCCGAACCTACTGGTGAACGGGGCGGCCGGGATCGCGGTTGGGATGGCAACCAATATTCCCCCTCATAATTTGGGTGAAGTGATCGACGGGGCGGTTATGTTGATCGATGATCCGGAAGCGGATACGGAAGCCCTGATGAAAGTGGTTAAAGGGCCGGATTTTCCGACCGGTGGTATAATTCTGGGCCGGGATGGGATTCGCGAGGCCTACCTCACCGGACGGGGCAGTATTAAGGTACGGGCGAAAACCGGAATCGAAACCCTGAGTAATGGGAAGAGCCAAATTGTCGTTACCGAACTCCCCTATCAGGTGAATAAAGCCCGGTTAATCGAGCGGATTGCCGAATTGGTGCGGAACAAGGAGATCGAAGGGATTACCGATCTCCGGGATGAGTCCGATCGTTCCGGGATGCGCATCGTCATTGAACTGAAGCGGGATACCAATCCCAATGTCCTCTTGAACCAGCTGTATAAGCACACCCAGCTCCAAGATACCTTCGGTGTCATCATGCTGGTTTTGGTCGATAACGAGCCGCGGGTTTTGGGACTACGGGATTTACTCCGTTACTACCTTGAACACCAGAAAGAGATTATTACCCGCCGGACCCGGTTTGATCTGGAAAAGGCCGAAGCGCGGGCTCACATTGTTGAAGGACTAAGGATTGCCTTAGACCACATTGATGCCGTAATTCAGGTGATCCGTTCTTCCCGGACGGTTGAGATCGCCCGGGAAAGGTTAATGGCCAATTTTGGGTTGTCGGAACGACAGGCCCAGGCTATTTTGGACATGCGTCTCCAGAGTTTAACCGGCCTGCAACGGGAAAAACTGGAAGAAGAATACGCCGAACTCCAGAAGACCATCGCCTACTACCGGGAACTGCTGGCGGATCCGGCCAAGATCATGGGGGTTGTTAAAGAGGAACTCTTGGCCATCAAAGAGAAATATGCCGATCCGCGGCGGACCGAGATTGCCGCGAGTGAAGAGGATATCTCAATTGAGGATCTGATCGCCGATGAAGATATCGTGGTGACGATCACCCACAGCGGCTACATCAAACGGCTCCCGGTGTCCACGTACAAGAGTCAACGGCGTGGCGGAAAAGGGATCACCGCGATCAACACCAAAGAAGAGGATTTTGTCGAACATCTCTTTATTACTTCCACCCACGACCATGTGTTGTTCTTCACGAACCAAGGACGGGTCTACCAGCTCCGTGGTTTTGATATTCCGGAGGCTTCGCGCCAGGCCCGGGGAATTGCCGTTGTGAACCTGATTCCGCTAAACCCAGGGGAAAAGATCAATACCTATATCCCGGTGCAAGACTTCCGCGAGGATCTTTTCCTGCTGATGTGTACGCGGAATGGGGTTGTCAAGAAGACAGCCCTCTCCCAGTATGCCAATAACCGGCGGAGCGGCCTAATCGGGATCACCCTGGATGAAGGGGATGAACTGATCGGGGTGCGGCGGACCGACGGGGAACGGGAAATTGTTATTTTCACCCGGCACGGGCAAGCCCTCTGCTTTTCCGAAACCGAAATTAGACCGATGGGCCGGATTGCCCGTGGCGTGAAGGGGATTAACCTGCGGCCGGGTGATCAAGTGGTCGGTATGGATGTGATCCGGGAGAACGCGGAACTTTTGGTTATTACCGAGCATGGTTACGGCAAAAGGACACCCTTCGGTCAATACCGGATCCAAGCCCGGGGCGGAATCGGCATCAAAACGCTGAACCGGACGGCGAAAACGGGCGATGTGATCGGGGGCGGCGTGGTCTATCCGGAACATGAATTAATGTTGATTAACGCCAGCGGGTTGGTGATCCGGGTTAACGTCAGCGATATCTCCTCCATGGGCCGGAATACGCAAGGAGTTAAACTTATGCAACTAGAGGGGGACGACCGGATTGTTGCCGTGGCCCGGGTCGTCAGTAGACAGGAAGAGGGCGAGGACGGTGAATAGCGGGGTGACGCAGTGCGCATCAAAAGATTGATGATTAAAGCTTTGGGCCCCCTGCGCGACTGGGAACATACTTTTGCTCCCTCCTGGGCGGAGGTTCCTTATACGGAACAGGAGACGGAGGAAACCGTCATCGAAGCAATCCGGGCGGTGCTGTATGGTTTTCCCCCGCACCAAAACGTCCGAAAACAACAACTGATCCCGCCAACGGGCAAGGAAGACTGTAGCGCGGCCATGTGGATTGAGACCAAGAGTGGTACTTTTCTCCTTGGACGCAATTTTACCCGCGAATCCCTGGAAGTTTTTAAACTGGAGACCAAAGGGTTATTCCCCCTGTCGTCAATGGCTTTGATGGATCTTCTCCTGCAGGAGCTAAAGGTCCTGAATCCTTTGGACTTTGCGGTCATCGGCGTTTTTCAAAACACCGACTTTACGCTAGACCAAAACGCCCCTTTGGTCCGGGAACATATTCGGAAAGTCCAATCACACGAACGGCTGCCGGTTTTACTGAGCCAGGCGGGGAACGAAACGCGGACGCACGGTCAGGAAATAGATTTGGCGACCATTAATGAGCTCCTCGTCAAGCTGGACCGGTTGGAAAAAGAAAAACAGCGGTTGATCGAGGAGGAGCAAAATTATGCCGCCTACGAAAAGTTTCTTTCACCCACCGGTGAGGACTTATTGGCTTTAACAACGCGGGAATATACGGCGGCTACTTTGGAAACCAGTTTCTATGAAGAACAAATCCGGAAGGAGATGGAAACCCGGGCGATCCTGAAAAAGGAAGAGGAAACCCTCCGGCAGAAAATCGCCGCCTTTGACCCGACCATCTATACACCGGAGACGGAACGAAGAGTAAACCGCCTTTTAGCACAAAGAGCGGAGTTAAATAGACTTTTGCAAGCCATGGAGGAATTACTGGAACAGAACAGCCGAAAAGGAGTGTGGTCCCGTTTCGGCGGAAAAGAACGGGAAGAGGAGATTAAACGGCGGATTAGTGAACTCCTGCAAAAGCTGGGGCGGATCCGTGAGGAACTAAAAGTCCTCCTGAAGAACAAGAATCCGGAAGATTTTCTAAGAGAAATGGCCCTCTTAGAACAATACCGGAAGGATTTGGCCTGTTTGCAACGGCCGACCATCCTTGAGGATCAGAATCTGGATTTATGGTGGGAAGAGCTGGAGCGGGCGCGGCAAAAGGAGGAAAGACTCCGTCAGAAAAGGGAACAACTGCTGGCGTTGGCCGGACGGGAAGACTTGGCGGCGGTCCAGGTGAAAGTCCAGAAGCTCAGTGTGATTAAACACCAGCGGCAACAGGTTGAAGAAGAATTGGCTGCGTTCCTGGCGGAGCTGGATCAGGCTACGCCGGCGGAGGCACGTGCCTATTTGGTAGAGCTGAAACAGAAACGGGAGGCCGAGGCGGTCATGAAAAAAAATGCCGACCTTGGCGAGGGCGAACTGACGGCTTTATATACTATATACCGTGATGCCGGACGGTTCCTTTCCGGCTTGACCGAGGGCAAGGGACAAGGATTAAAACCCCGGTTGGAAGGGAACCTTTTACGGTTTTCTGTCCGGACGGCCGATGGTGATTGGTGTCCGGCGGAAGAGGTCTCCTTCAGTCGGCCCGATCTGCCGGATCTGGCTTTCCGGCTGGCCTTGGCGAAAGCGGTCTGGGCGGATACCCAGCCCTTATTACTATTTGACGCGTTGGCACCATGGTTAACACCAAAGGCCGCGGCAGCCTTTTGTGATCTGTTGCACGAGGGGTTTCGCGGCGGACAAATTATTATCCGGGTTCGATAAACTTTTCTTCCCTGGGGAAGAATAGGAAAACTGGGTAAGAAGTTTTCGGAGGTAAAAAGATGTCAACGCATTACCGAAGAGGAGGTCCTTCCTCCCGCACCAGTCTGTTTACCTTGTTTTTGATCGCTTCTTTTATGGGCGGTTTCCTGGTTCTGCTTGCCGTCCGCTTTACCGGATTGGGTCAGGCGTTGGTTGCCCAACCGCCGGTCCAACAAGAGGCAACGCCCGCGAAAGAGAGTCCTCCGGTCCAGCTCACCGACTATGAAAAAGCCACCATTGACGTGGTGGATAAGGTCGGCCCCAGTGTGGTGATGATCACCACCACCAGCCTGGTGGAGGTGAAAGATTTCTTCTTTGGCTTGGTCGGTTACCAGCCGGTTCAGGGCTTAGGTTCCGGGGTGATCTTCCGCAAGGATGGGCATATTCTGACGAATTATCATGTTATTGCGAAGGCCGAGGAGATTTTGGTTGTTTTGAATGACGGGCGCGAATTTCCGGCCAAACTCGTCGGGGCTGATCCCGATAATGATCTGGCGGTGCTCAAGATCGAAGGGGACAACTACCCGGTGGCCAAATTTGGCCGCTCGGCCGATCTCCGCGTCGGCCAAATGGCGATTGCCATCGGCAACCCCATCGGTGAAGGGTTGAAGAATACAGTGACGGTCGGCGTGATTAGTGCGGTGAACCGGAGTATTGCCACCGGGGAAAAAACCGCTTTGCGTGATTTAATCCAGACGGACGCTTCCATTAACCCTGGGAACTCGGGCGGCCCGTTGCTGAACAGTAAAGGCGAGGTCATCGGGATCAACACCGCCATTATCGAAGAGGCCCAGGGGATTGGCTTTGCGATTCCCATCGATAAAGCCCGGGAGATTGCTGATCTAATCATCAAGGGCGAACTGCGTCGTCCCGGAGCGATTGGTATCAGCTATGTGCCGTTCGATGAGAACAACAAGCGCTTTCTTGAACAGCGCCTGCGGGTCAAGCTTCCCGTGGACCAAGGCTTCCTGATTACGCGGGTCTACCCCGGTCCGGCGGCAAAAGCGGGATTGAAAGCCGGCGATGTCATCGTGGCCATCAACGGCGAAGCCATTAAGGAAGGTGCGAACTTTGCCGGTTTGGATCTGAAAGTTGGGGACCGGGTTACCATGGAGCTTTACCGGGGCAACCGCCGGTTTAAAGTAGAGATTACGGCGGAACCGTTGGAGTAGAAGATGTTACATCTGACGATTGTGGCGGTGGGCAAAATCAAAGAAGATTATCTGCGGCAAGGGATTGCCGAATACCAAAAAAGGCTTACCGCTTACACCAAACTGAAGATCGTCGAGGTTCCCGATTCCCCGTTGGGCCGCGCCCCGGGTGAGGCCCAAAAGGAAGAAGGAAAAAGGATCCAGGCCGTCTTGAAACCCCGTTCCTTTGTGGCCGTTTGTGATCCGCGGGGAAGGAAATTAACTTCCGAAGGGTTTGCCCGGTGGTTGGCGGCCCGGGAAAGCGGCGGCCAGGAAGTATACCTGGTGATTGGGGGCGCCTCGGGACTGGCGCCGGAGGTGACGGCCCTGGCCGATGACCGCCTTTCCTTCTCCGATCTGACCTTTCCCCATCAGCTTTTCCGGTTGGTTTTGTTGGAACAGATCTACCGCGGATTTAAGATCCTGCGGGGCGAACCTTATCATTTGTAAAGAAGAGCTAACAACGACATAAAGAACAAGGTTTAACGCGGTACAGGACAAGACCATTAATGCGCCAAGCTACCCTAGAACTGCAGGGTAGTTTTTTTTTTTGGCGCAATTAAAAAAAATTTACAATCTAGGCGGGCAGAATTCTTCGAAAACGTTTGTGATTTTTCCCAAATAATAATAATAAAATATCTATAAACAAGTAAGGGAGGGAAGATCATGAAATTAAGAATGATGAAGAAAACATGTTTTCCTGTGCTCATGTTTTTTCTCTTCATGATCTTGATCTTGGCCGGCAGTAGTTGGGCAGCGCTCCCCACCTGTACGGTAGATTGGCAGGATGAAAAACAGGAGATCGAAGGTTTTGGGGGATCCGGTGCTTTTCATCAAGCCGCCAATTTATGGTCCTATCCGGAAAGGGACCGGGAGCTCATTCTGGATCTGCTTTTTTCGCAGGAGAAAGGGATTGGCCTCAGCATTGTGCGGAACATCATCGGTGACGGGGGTGATTGGGGTGAGGAGATTGATGGCCCGACCCCAAGTATCCAGCCGGTGGAAGGGGTCTGGAACTGGTCCGGGGATGAGGACCAAATCTGGCTGATGAGAGAGGCGGCGCGGCGCGGATGCACCAGATTTGTCAGTACGGCCTGGAGCCCGCCCGCTTGGATGAAAACGAATAACAGTGTTATTCAAGGCGGCGAGTTGCGACCGGATAAATATCAAGCTTTTGCCGAATACTTAGCCCATTACGTCCGGGGATATCAGGAGCATCATCAGATCGAAATTTATGCCATTTCCCCCGCCAATGAGCCGGATTTAACCACGGACTACTCTTCTTGCCGCTGGACTGGTCTGCAACTGAGAGACTTCATCAAGAATCATCTAACTCCCACCTTAAAGCGGGAAGGGATCAATGTTAAAGTGATGATCCCGGAGACCATGAATTTTACGGAAAGCTACGCCTTGGCCACGCTGGACGATCCCGAAGCTTGTAAAGGAGTGGATATCATTGCCGCCCACGCCTATGATTTTATGGCCCTTCCTTTTCCGGTAGCCAAAAGCCACCAGAAGGCTATCTGGCAGACAGAAGTCTCGAATATCGGGTATAATGATGGTTCAATTGATGATGGACTAAAGTACGCGAAGTTGCTCCACGATCATCTTACCATAACGGAAGTCAATGCCTGGTTGTTTTGGTGGTTGGCGGCGTATAAACCGGGGGAAGCATTAATTCACCTGGATCCGGCCTTTCAAACCTTTACCACCTTTAAACGGCTTTATACCATAGGCAACTACAGCCGTTTTGTCCGGCCCGGTGATGTACGGCTCGGTACAGATAGTAATCCGGCACCCAATATCTTTGTGACTGCATTTAAAGATAAAGAAAGCGACCGGTTCGCCCTGGTTGCGATCAACAATGGGGAACGGGAGCGGACGGTTCAGTTTGTTTTAAAAGGCTTCCCCGCGACCAAAGGAGTGATCCCCTACCGGACTTCGGAGACGGAAGATCTGACAAAACTCACACCGCTCCCTGTCGCCAATGGCGTCTTTACAGCGGCGTTAAAAGCGAAAAGCGTCACCACTTTTATTCCAGACACCCATGAGTTGCCGGGTGTGTTAAGCATCCGGGAGATTTTCTCCCCGATTGCGGCGGGAACCTTTAGCGACCAGGCCGGAATAAAGCTGGAGACAACTCCCGCTGGCGAAAACATTATTGTTCTAAACGACCCGAAGGCTTATGTGGCTTATCAGAATTTCAACTTTGGCCTGGGGACGGCCACTTGCGAACTGAAGGTGGCGTTCACTGGCCGGGGTAAGTTGGAGTTAAAGTTACACAGCCCGGATTTGGGCTTGCCGCTGGCCAGGTACTCGGTGTTGGATGAAGCCACCGCCAGTCAAAGTGCTTGGCAAATCATCTCCCTCCCGACCGAACAGGTGCGCGGGGTAAATGATTTTTATTTGGTGTTTACCCCCTGGGATGAAGGGGCCGCTTGTCGGGTGGCCTGGTTGGAGTTTAAAGCTCCGGCAAAGCTACCGTCTGGTCAAATCAAGGTACAAATGGAGAATGAACTCGAAAATTTGAATACGAACCAGATAAAGACGCGTTTCACAATCGTAAACAACGGCCGCGTCCCTGTAAATCTGGCTACGGTTCAGGTCCGTTATTATTACACCCGGGATACCGCTGGACCACAGGAATTCAGCTACACCGGCGGTTCCCTCCCCGCTGCGGTGGTGAAGGGTCGCTTGGTCCCGATGCCGGCGATAACACCGGATGCCGATTATTACTTGGAAATAGGCTTTACGGAGGAAGCCGGAAGCCTGGAGCCGGAGGCGCAAATCGAACTCGGGGTTGTAATCTCCTGTCAGGATGGGGTCTACCGGCAAGAAAATGATTATTCGTTCCAGCCGAATCCGGAGGGGATGGTTGACTGGCCAGCGGTTACGGGATACGTTAATGAACGCCTTTGCTGGGGAGGCGAACCTTCCCTCCTGGTTAACCCGGGATTTGAAACCGGAACACTGGAGGGGTGGTTTAATTTCGGCGGGCCAAGTAAGATAACCGTTACCGCTGAGACCGCCCATACCGGAACCTACTGCGCCCTGATTACCAACCGGACGGATAGTTGGCAGGGAATCGCCCAAGACCTAAGCGCCATTATGAAGCCGGGCCGGACCTATGAGATTAACGCCTGGATCAAACTGAAGAACAAGATGCACGACGCGGGACGGGTCAGCATCAAACGGACCGATGACCGTGGTGATAACTATACATGGGTCGGTTCGGAGACGGTGAATGATGAGGAGTGGACCTTGGTTAGTGGCCAGTACGAACTGCAAGTTGACGGGATCTTAAAAACCCTTGAGTTATACACGGAAGGGCCCGGGTCCGGCGTCGAATATTATGTGGATAATGTGGTGATCAGGGAAGTAAGGGCTAACGCTGAGGATGAATAAGGGAGATCATACCACGCCGCCCATTTTGTGCCTTTACCCTTTATGAAAATAAAGACGGGGGGACATATAATACAGCAAATGGTTTAGGCCAACGCATCACAAGGGAGGAAAGGGTATGACTCCGGAAGAATTTGTTGCGACGTTAAAACCTTACGCGAAAACGATCCATGCGGTTTTCGGCATCCACTGGCGGGTGATCCTTGCCCAGGCGGCCCTGGAGACCGGGTGGCTAAGAAAACCCGTGACCGACCTGGAAACCGGCCGGAACTCTTTCAACCTTTTTAACATTAAAGGAGAAGGTCCGGCCGGGACCGTCAAGGCCTACGACATACAGTATATCAACGGACGACCGGTCAGAAGGGTCTTTAATTTCCGGGCTTACCACAATTACGAAGAATCTTTCGAAGATTATGCCCGGTTAATAACGGAGAATCCCCGTTACCAACAGGCAATGGCCGTGGCGGAAGATCCGGAGGCTTTTGCCTGGCGGATCCAACAGGCCGGCTATGCGGAAGATCCGCGTTACGCCCAGAAGTTAATCCAAATCATGCGGAAATATATTCCCGATGAGGAGGAACCCATCGACTAGGTTGGACTGAAGACCTTATTGGCAAAGAAAACGCCAACTCCGCCGATGCCAATGTGAACGCCGAGGACACCGCCGATTAAATCAATAATAAATTGGTCAAAGCCGAATTTTCCTTCAATCATGGTTTTAAGTTGGAAGGCGGTTTCCAAATCATCGGCATGGCAGATCCCAATGATCTGGGATTTATCCTTTGCACAACGTGCTTCCATTACCGCTATAATTTTTTCCAGGGCCCGTTTTTTGCCCCGGACTAACTGCAGAAGTCCGATCCGCCCGTTCTCCACGTGGAGGACGGGTTTTATATTAAGAATGTTCCCCATTAAACGGCCAGTCCGGCTGAGTCGTCCCCCACGGTAGAGGGCATCCAGATTATCCACGGTAAAGATGTGTTCCATGTGGGCGGTTTGGTTCTGTACAAACCGCACAATCTCTTCTTTATTTTTACCTTTTTGTGCCATTTCGGCCGCCCGCAGAACGACCAGGCCGGTGGCGAGGGCTCCGCCTTTGCTGTCGATAATATCCAGGTCAAAATCGGGGTAGAGCTGTTTAACCTCTTCTGCCACCATGAGGCTGGTCTGGTAAGTACCGGACATGGCACCGGAAAAAGCAATATAAAGGCAACGGTTGCCTTTCCGCGCGTGGTTGAGGAAGGTTTCTTTCATGATCATCGGGTTGACCTGTGCCGTGGTGGGTGTTTGTCCGTCCCGCATTGCTTGGTAAATTTGTTGGGTGGTGATGGTGACGCCATCCAAGTAACTGGCCTCATTGAGCAGGATGGAAAAGGGGAAGACCTCTATCTCGTATTCCTCAATGTAGTTTGCCGGCAAATGACATCCGCTGTCCGTAATGATAATTGTCTTCATCTACTTAACTCCTTTACTTCAATTATTCTAAAGCTATCATAAATTTCATGATTATTCAACGTTTGTTTTGTTCAGGCCGGTCCGAAAAGGAGAGGGCTTTTTTCCTGTACTTGTATTCGGGGTAGTCAGGAAATAGCCGGCCAGGGGAAGAGTTGGTTTTAAGCCTGATTTTATTGACAGTGTTAACCTAATAAGGTAAAATAAACTCTAACTTCGATGTATAGTTATTCTTCTTTTCTCCTTTCTTCGTTACCCCCTAGTCCAGGGGGCTATTTTAAAAATGGAAAAAGGTGGCCGCACCCGAAGAGGAGGTCCCAGATGTCATCAGTAATGATCGAACTTGAAAAAGTAACGAAAATTTACGGACAGGGCGAAAAACGTGTTGTTGCCTTGGCAGATGTCAGTTTACAGATTAAAAAGGGAGAGATCTTTGGGATTATCGGGTTGAGCGGAGCGGGGAAGAGTACCTTGATCCGCTGTATTAATAAGTTGGAAGAACCACAATCCGGAACCATCCGGTTGGCCGGGCAGGAGATCACTAACTTAAAGGGGAAAGAACTGCGGGAGGCCCGGCGGAAAATCGGCATGATCTTTCAACACTTTAATCTCCTTTCTTCCCGGACGGTCTACCGAAACGTCGCTTTTCCCTTGGAGATCAGCGGAGTTAAACCGAAAGAGCGGGATGAAAGGGTCCGTTCCTTGCTTGACCTTGTCGGGCTCTCCGATAAAATAAACGCCTACCCTTCAGAGCTTAGTGGTGGCCAAAAACAGCGGGTGGGGATCGCACGGGCCTTGGCCAGCAACCCGGAAGTTCTCCTCTGTGATGAGGCAACCTCCGCTTTGGATCCGGACACGACCAAATCCATTTTACGGTTGCTGCAGGATGTAAACCGCCGTTTTGGCTTGACGATTGTCCTCATTACCCACCAGATGGAAGTCATCAAGGAGATCTGCGATACGGTTGCCGTCATTGATGACGGGCGCATCGTGGAACAGGGTTCAGTAGTTGAACTGTTTGCCCGCCCCCGATCGGCGGCGGCCCGGCGGTTTATGAAGGGAGTTTTGCATACTGAGATTCCGCCGGAGATTCAGGAGCGGATGACCGCCGAAGGTTCGCGGGAGCGGCCCGGCAAAACCGTCCGGATCTCTTTCATCGGCGGTGTGGCGGGTAAGCCGATCATCTCGTCGGTGATCCGCCAGTTCCAGGTGGATGTCAATATCCTCTATGCGAATCTGGATTTTATTAAAAACATGCCCTTTGGTTCGCTTATTGTGGAAATAACCGGCGACGAGGCCAAAGTAGAAAGGGCACTTGAGTATCTGACCGCGCAGGGGTTAAAATTGGAGGTGCTTGCTGGTGTGGGCCCAGATTCTTAATGCAACCATCGAGACCGTATATATGGTAGGGGTGGCTTTAGTCCTCTCCGCCCTCTTCGGCATTCCCCTTGGGATTTTGCTGGTGATCACCGGACCGCGGCACATTAAACCGCTGCCCCTCGTCCACCGGACGCTTTCGGTCGTAATCAACGTGGGCCGGTCTTTGCCCTTTATCATTTTGTTGGTGGCGATTATCCCCTTTACCCGCTGGCTGGTGGGGACCTCAATCGGCACCACCGGTGCGATTGTTCCGCTGACGGTCAGCGCGATCCCGTTCATGGCCCGGGTCGTCGAGACGGCCCTTTTGGAGGTGGACTGGGGTGTGATCGAGGCGGCCCAAGCCATGGGGGCTTCCACGCGGCAGATCATTACCAAGGTGCTTATTCCGGAGGCCATTCCCGGGCTGGTTTTAGGGGTGACGATGGTGGCGGTCAGTTTAATCAGTTATTCGGCAATGGCCGGGGCGGTAGGCGGTGGTGGCCTGGGCGACTTGGCGATTCGTTATGGTTACCAGCGTTTCCGGGGCGATATCATGATCATCACCGTCTTGGTCCTGGTGGCGATGGTGCAGAGCATTCAGTCTTTCGGCGGATGGTTGGCCAGCCGGTTAAACCACCGTTGATCAGTTGATAAAAAAATTAAATGGAGGTGGATTTTCTGATGGGCAAAAAACATTTTCTGGTTGGGCTATTACTCCTACTTGTGATCATGGTCAGTCAAGCGTTCGCGGCGGAAACAGTCGAATTGAAAGTGGGTGCTTCTCCCACGCCCCATGCGGAGATTCTGGAGGTCGTGAAACCGATGTTGGCGGCGGAAGGAATTCAACTCCGGATCATCGAGTTTCAAGACTACGTCCAACCCAATCTGGCCCTGGCCGAAGGGGAGCTCGACGCCAACTTTTTCCAGCACATTCCCTATCTTGAACAGTTTGCCAAGGATCACCGGTTGGACTTGACTTATATTGCGAAGGTGCACATCGAACCGATGGGCGTCTACTCCAAAAAAATAACCAAGCTGGAACAGTTGCGGAACCGCGCAGTGGTGGCGGTGCCGAATGATCCGACCAACTGCGGACGGGCATTGATGTTACTGCAACAAGCGAACTTGATTGAACTCAAGGCCGGCGTTGGTCTGCTTGCCACCGAGTTTGACATTGTGAAGAATCCGAAAAACATACAGGTCAGGGCCTTGGAAGCCGCTCAGTTGCCACGGGTTCTTCCCGAGGTTGATCTGGCGGTGATCAATACCAACTATGCGCTGCCGGCCGGCCTGGTTCCGACCCGGGATGCCTTGTTTATCGAAGGTGCGGAATCGCCTTATGCGAATGTGCTGGCGGTGCGGACCGCGGACCGGAATAATCAGGCCCTGCAAAAGCTGGCCCAGGCTTTGAACAGCCCGGAGGTAAAGGCCTATCTTCTGGAGAATTACAGCGGAGATATTGTCCCCGCTTTCTAAACAGGCAAATGTATCGCGGTCTATTGTTATGAAAGACAGAAACCCCTTGCTCCACAAGGGGTTTTTGTTTTTGATTCAATTTTAGGTGCGCGGTGGCCTTAACGCCATGATGATTGAGGGAAGCTCGGCCAGGCGGCAAGTGTAGTCGGGCTTAATTTCGGTCTTTTCCCTTCTGATCAGCCGGTCGGTGACTAAACAGGTCTTGATTCCCAGGCGGGCCGCGATCATATCTTCTTCCTCATCATTCCCGATCATCAGACACTCCCCGGCTTTGGCCCCGAGGAGGTCCAAAATTTCCCGGTAGTAATTGGGATTGGGCTTACAGAAATGCATCTGCTCCATGGACGTCACCAACCGATAAGGGAGATCGTGGCAGTTGATCCAGGATAAACGTTCGATAAGCGCATAGCGGGGAAAGATTGGGTTGGTGGCGATGGTAATGCTAAAACCTTGCATCAAAGCGGAGGTCAAAAGGTTTCGGACCGGGCCGGCCGGTGGCAGGTTGTTGCCCAGGGCGCGGTACTCCTGCGCATAAAAGTCACGGAAGATTGGTTCCAAAAAGGAGCGGGACAAGCCGATCCGGGCCGGGAAGTCCTGCCAAAAGACTTCTTCATTGGTCAGACGCGGATCATTGTTTTGGATCATTGCCATGGTACTGGCCAACAATTTTTCTTGAAAGGCCCGTGGTTCAACGGTGGCGGCAAACCGGGCGCTGAGGGCTGAAAGATAATCCCGGAAGAAAAAATCCAGGTCAATAGGGAGTAGTGTTCCGTCCAAATCAAAAAGGAGGTGTTTGATCACGATTATCCTTCCTTTCTTGGCCGGGCAGGGCTGAATAGATTATACCTAATTGAGATCGGGAAGTAAAGGCGGGTGCTTTTTGTTGCCATGTTTATCCCCTTCGGTTACCTTGACAAACAAAGAACGGTAATTGTAAAATCTAGTTACTGGCCTTGGACTCAGGAAAAGAGAGAAAAGAGGCGATGTTGTGAAAGTTATCGAAATTATCTTTTACTTTATTACACCGCTTTTAATCACCAAAGGGGTGCGAAGCTCAAAAAAACTGGAGTTTCTCAGTCCGATTCTCCTTTGTTATCTGGTGGGGATGGTTCTTGGTAACCAAAGTTTAGTACCGATCGACAAACAATTGGCGTTGTCCTTGGCCGAGGTCGCAGTGCCAATCGCTATTCCGCTAATCCTTTTTTCGACCGATATTAAACGTTGGTTAAAGCTGGCGCGGAAGACAGTACTCTCCTTCGTCCTGGTGGCGATTAGTGCGATTGTCAGTGCTGTTCTTGCCGCCCTCTTATTTTCTTGGGTTCCGGAATACTGGAAAATTTCAGGGATGCTGGTAGGTGTGTACACGGGCGGAACCCCTAATTTGATGGCCATTGGCCTGGGATTACGGGTGCGGGAAGAGACTTTGATCTTAACCAACACCGCCGATGCAATCATGGGCGGACTCTATTTCTTATTTTTAATAACCGGGGCCAAATGGTTAATCAGTAAGGTGCTACAACCATTTTCTTCCCCGTTTGCAGAACCGGCTTTAGCGGCGACGGCGGAAGAAGGATCCAAAGTCGAATTGGGCTTTGCCGTGCTGCTATCCTTGATCTGTGTGGGGATTAGCGTTGGCCTCTCCCTCCTGCTCACCGGCGGGTTTGATGTCAGCATTATCATGTTAATCCTCACTACCCTCGGTGTAGCCGCCTCCTTTCACCGGCGGATCCGGGAAATTAAGGGTACTTACGAAGCAGGGCAGTATTTTATCCTTGTCTTTTCGTTGACCCTGGGGACTAACATCAATTTCCAGGAGATCTTAAGATCTTCTTCGGGAATCTTTCTGTACACCGCCTTTGTCATGACGACCGCCATTATGATCCATTTAATTCTCGCGTGGATCTTCCGGATTGATACGGATACCATGATTATTACCTCCACCGCGGGGATCTTTGGACCGGCCTTTATCGGTCCGGTCGCCGAACGTCTACAGAACCGTGAGGTGATCGTACCGGGATTAACCTGTGGTTTGGTGGGATATGCCATCGGTAATTACTTGGGCTTTGCGGTTGCTTGGTTGCTGATGCCACGATAAGATGGGAGAAGAAAAATGCTGCAAATTAAAGAAGTGCATGACGTTAAGGGATTGAAAAAATTTATTGCGCTGCCGTGGACGATCTATAAAAACGATCCCAACTGGGTACCGCCCCTCCGCGGGCAACAGCTCCGTACCTTGCAAGGGAAGAACAACCCCCTCCTGGCGAACGGGGAACATACTTTCTTTCTGGCCCAGGACGGGGAGAAAGTGGTTGGGCGGATCTTGGTCGGTGTTAACCGAAAACTGAACGCGGAGAAGAAAAAAGCCGAAGGTTATCTGAGCCTTTTTGAAGCGGTCGATGACCAGGAAGTGGCCTTCGCCTTATTTGACGCGGCCAGCCGGTGGTTGCGCGCGCGGGGCCTGACCAGTATCGTCGGGCCGGTCTCCCCGACCAACGGCGATGATAACCGGGGAATTTTAATCCAGGGGTTTGACGGACCGCCGGTGTTGATGAATTCTTATAATCCCCCCTATTACGAGAGTTTTTTTGAAGCCTATGGGTTCAGCAAGGATATGGATCTCTTCGCCTTTTATCTGGATGTGGCGAGTTTGGATACCGAACGGTTCGACCGGGTGGTCTCTTACGCGATGCGCAAATACAAGTTCCGGATCGACCGTTTTGACCGGAAACAACTGGAGCGGGAAATCCGGGATATTAAAACAATCCTTGACTTGGCCATGCCCGCCACCTGGGAGCATTTAACCCCGCCCTCGCTGGAAGAGATCCGCTCTGAATTCCAGGCCTTGGTCCAGTTTATGGATGCGGATCTGGTCTACATCGCCCGCGCCGGGACGGAACCCATTGGTTTTGTTGTTGGTTTACCCGACTATAACCAGGTCTTGAAACGGCTGAACGGCCGGTTGTTCCCCTTTGGTTGGGCAAAATATCTCTGGTATAAGCGGCGGATCACCGGGGCCCGGGTCTTTATCCAGTTTGTCGTCCCGAAGTTCCGGAACAAGGCGGTGAACAGTGCAATCTACCACCGCTTAATGGTGGCCGCGCGCAAGAAAGGCTATACCTATGGCGAAGGGTCGGCCATTGCCGAGATGAACAAGGAATCCATCCGGTCGGTGGAGGGAGCGGGCGGCCGGCTCTACCGGACCTACCGGATCTACCGGAAAGAAATATAGGTCAAACCGGTGGGCGGTTGATTGGCCTTACCTAAAAAAGAAAAAGAAAAAACGTATCACAAAAAACGCACCACGTAGCTTTTAAGAGGGCTTGCTGGTGCGTTCATTTTTCTTTTCATAATGGTTTTAAGGTATTGTTCGGGACTCCGGCGGTTTAAGCCTCTTTTCCCACCGGTACCAGGCCCAGCACCGGCCGGAGGACTTCGCCGGTGTATGAGGCGGGGTTGTTGGCCACTTCTTCCGGAGTACCGAGAGCGATGACCTGACCGCCCTGGTCGCCACCCTCCGGACCAAGATCGATCAGGTAATCGGCGGTCTTAATCACCTCGAGGTTGTGCTCGATCACCAGGACGGTGTTGCCACTGTCGACCAAGCGTTGCAAGATCTCCAGGAGCTTTTCCACATCGGCAAAGTGCAGACCGGTGGTGGGTTCGTCCAGAATATAAAAGGTCCGGCCGTTACTGCGCTTCGCCAATTCAGTGGCCAGTTTGACCCGTTGGGCTTCGCCCCCCGAGAGAGTGGTGGCCGGTTGTCCCAGCTTCATATAGCCTAACCCCACATCGTACAAGGTCTGGAGGCGCCGCTGGATCCGGGGGTGGTTGGCAAAAAACTCCAGCGCTTCCTCAACGGGCATTTCCAGAATATCGGCGATAGTTTTGCCCCGGTATTTAACCTCAAGGGTCTCCCGGTTGTACCGTTTCCCCTTACAAACTTCACAGGGTACGTAGACATCGGGCAGGAAGTGCATCTCGATGCGGATGATCCCGTCGCCGGAGCAGGCTTCGCAACGGCCGCCTTTGACATTAAAAGAAAAACGCCCGGGTTTATACCCGCGTAATTTGGCCTCGGGGGTTTCGGCAAAGACGGCCCGGATCTCATCGAAGACCCCGGTATAGGTGGCCGGATTCGAGCGGGGTGTGCGGCCGATCGGCGACTGGTCAATGTTGATCACCTTGTCGAGGTGTTCAAGGCCTTCAACCCGGTCGTGGGCACCGGGATGGATGATGGTCGCCCGGTTCAGTTCGCGGGCGAGGACCGGATAAAGGATATCATTGATCAAAGTGCTTTTGCCGGAGCCCGAAACCCCGGTCACGGCAACGAAACAACCTAAGGGGATGGCCACATCGATATTCTTCAAATTATGCTCCCGGGCCCCTTTGATCGTTAAATACTTGCCGTTACCAGGACGGCGTAAGGCCGGAACGGGGATCTGGCGCCGGCCCGATAGGTAAGCACCGGTCACCGAGCGGGAGCAACTGGTGATGGCCTGCAGATCACCGGCGGCGACCACTTCGCCGCCGTGGGCCCCGGCTCCGGGGCCGATGTCGATCAGGTAATCGGCGGCCCGCATCATCTCTTCGTCATGTTCGACCACGATCAAAGTGTTGCCCAAGTCGCGTAGATTCAAGAGGGCATTAATCAGGCGGCGGTTATCCCGCTGGTGCAGACCAATGCTGGGTTCATCCAGAATGTACAAAACCCCCACCAGGGAAGAGCCGATCTGGGTGGCCAGCCGGATCCGTTGGGCTTCGCCGCCCGAAAGGGAGCCGGCGGCCCGGTCAAGAGTCAGATAGTCGAGGCCGACATCGACCAGGAACCCAAGGCGTTTATCGATTTCTTTCAAAATCTGCCTGGCGATGAGTTGCTCCTTCTCGGAGAGTTGAAGCGAGGCAAAAAACTGCCGGGCTTTGGCGATCGAAAAGGCCGTTACCTGGCTGATGTTATATGAACCGATCTTGACGGCCAGACTTTCCGGCCGGAGACGGGCACCTTGGCAGCTGCTGCAGGGGCGCATGGTCATGAAACGTTCCTCAAATTCTTGCCGGATCGCCTCCGACTCAGTCGTCCGGTAGCGGCGGCTTAGGTTGTTAATAATCCCTTCGAACCGGATCTGTTGCCGCCACTGACGGCCGTTGTTACTTTGATAAACAACGGGGATCTTTTCCCGGCCGGAGCCGTAAAGGATGGCCTTGATCTGGCTTGGCGTGGCTTCTTTCAAGGGCTGATCCGGGTCCAGGCCGTAATAGCGGGCGACACTGAGCAGATACTGGAGGGACCAGGAACTCTCATTGGCGCTCCAGGGCAGAACCGCCCCTTCTCTGATGGAACGGTTTTTATCCAGAATTTTTTCGGGGTCAATCTCCTGTTTAAAACCCAACCCGTCACAGTCGGGACAGGCCCCGTAGGGCGAGTTAAAGGAGAACATCCGCGGGGTAATCTCCTCAAAACTGAACCCGCATTGGGGACAGGCAAAATTGGCGCTGTAAAGTGTTTCTTCGCCTGCCAGGGGAGCAATAATCACCAGGCCTTTGGCCATATTGAGGGCCAGTTCGATCGAATCGGCCAGCCGCTGTTCGATCCCGGGCCGGAGAATGAGCCGGTCCACGACCACTTCGATCCAGTGTTGTTGGTACCGGCTAAGGGTGATCTCGTCGTCCAGGTTATAAATCTCGCCGTCCACCCGGACCCGGACAAACCCCTCTTTTTTCAAGTCGGAAAAAACCTTGGTGTACTCGCCCTTCCGCCCCCGGACGATCGGGGCCAGGACATGAAATCTGGTTTCGGCCGGCAGGGTCATGACTTGGTCGACGATCTGCTCCACGGTCTGCTTGGTAATGGGACAGCCGCACGTGGGGCAGAAGGGCTGCCCAATCCGGGCAAACAACAAGCGGAGATAGTCGTAGATTTCGGTGACCGTGCCCACGGTGGAACGGGGGTTCCGTGAGGTTGTCTTCTGGTCGATGGAGATCGCCGGGGAAAGGCCTTCGATGTAGTCCACATCGGGCTTTTCCATTTGCCCAAGGAACTGCCGGGCGTAGGCGGAGAGCGATTCCACGTAACGCCGTTGGCCTTCCGCGTAAATGGTGTCAAAGGCCAAGGAAGATTTGCCCGAACCGGAGATCCCGGTCATTACCACCAGCTGGTTCCGGGGAATCTCGAGATCGATATTTTTCAGGTTGTGGACACGCGCGCCGCGAATGGTGATCCAGTCTTTTTTCATCGTGGTTCATTCCTCCAGTAATTTCTGCCATTCCTTCAGTTCGTCCCGTAATTGGGCCGCGGTCTCAAATTCCAGCCGCTCGGCCGCCGCCAACATCTCCGTTTCTAACCGGTTAATGATCTCCTCCACTTCGGCCCGGGTCATTTTCTGTTGTTTGGTCCGGTAGGCCACTTTCTCTTCAGCCACCTGTTCCAGGTTGATCAGATCGCGCACCGCTTTCTGGACCGATGCGGGCGTGATGTTGTGCTCTTCGTTATAACGGATCTGTTTGGTGCGGCGCCGGTTGGTTTCCTGGATGGCCCGGGCCATCGAGTCGGTTATCTGGTCGGCATACATGATCACCTTCCCGGCCACATGACGGGCGGCCCGGCCGATGATCTGGATCAAAGTGGTCTCCGAACGGAGAAAACCTTCCTTGTCCGCGTCCAGGATGGCCACCAGCGTCACTTCGGGAAGATCAAGTCCCTCCCGTAATAGGTTGATCCCGACGAGGACATCGAATTTCCCCAGCCGGAGATCGCGCAGGATCTGAACCCGGTCGATGGTGTGGATTTCGGAGTGGAGATATTTCACGCGAAAACCGGCCTCTTCCAAGTATTCGGTTAAATCTTCGGCCATCCGTTTGGTTAAAGTGATGACCAAAACCCGCTCCTGGCGGTCCACCCGCTGGCGGATCTCTTCCATCAGGTCATCGATCTGTCCTTTCACCGGGCGGACTTCCACCTCCGGATCCAAGAGTCCGGTGGGGCGAATGACCTGTTCAACTACTTGGGAAGCTTTTTCCAGTTCGTAGGCGGCCGGGGTGGCCGACACGTAGATTACTTGGTTAACGGCTTGTTCAAACTCTTCAAAACGGAGCGGGCGGTTATCCAGGGCGGAAGGCAGGCGAAAACCGTATTGCACCAAGGTTTCTTTGCGTGAACGGTCCCCGGCGTACATCGCCCGCAGTTGGGGGATGGTCACGTGGGACTCGTCAATAAAGAGCAAAAAGTCGTCGGGGAAATAATCCAGAAGGGTGGCCGGGGGTTCGCCCGGTTGCCGTCCGGTTAAATGGCGGGAATAGTTCTCAATCCCCTGGCAGTAACCGACTTCTTGCAGCATCTCCAGGTCAAAGCGGGTCCGTTGCTCCAACCTTTGGGCTTCCAAAAGTTTGCCGGCCGCCCGCAGCCGGGTAAGCTCCGTTTCGAGTTCGGCTTCGATCGAGCGGATCGCCGCTTTCAGCTTTTCTTCACTGGTCACGTAGTGGGTGCCCGGGTAGATGGTGATCTGTTCTTTCTCGCCCAAAATTTCCCCAGTTAAAGGATCGACTTCGAAGATCCGGTCGATTTCATCCCCGAAGAGTTCGATCCGGACAACGGTTTCACCATAGACCGGGAAAATTTCGATCACATCCCCGCGCACCCGGAAGGTGCCACGGGTGAAGCCCACGTCGTTGCGGGTGTATTGGATCCCCACCAGGCGGCGGAGGATCTTGTCACGGTTCCGGGTGTCCCCGTGTTTTAAGGAGAGGGTCATGCCCTGGTAGTCCTCGGGGGAGCCCAGGCCGTAGATGCAGGAGACGCTGGCCACAATTAAAACATCCCGCCGTTCAAAGAGGGCGGAGGTGGAAGCATGGCGCAGCCGGTCGATCTCCTGGTTGATGCTGGCATCTTTTTCAATATAGGTATCGGACTGGGGGATGTAGGCTTCCGGTTGGTAGTAGTCGTAATAACTGACGAAGTAATGGACGGCGTTCTCCGGGAAAAACTCCTTGAACTCGCTGTATAACTGGGCGGCCAGGGTTTTGTTATGGGCAATGACCAAGGTGGGCCGGTTGACCCGGGCGATCACATTGGCCATGGTAAACGTCTTTCCGGATCCGGTCACGCCCAGCAAAACCTGGTGGCGCATCCCGGCTTCGAGCCCCGCGGTCAACTGTTCGACCGCCTGCGGTTGGTCGCCGCGGAGCTGGAAAGGGGAGACGAGCTTGAATCCGGACATCGAATCAACTCCATACATCAGCGTTTACATAAAAGCTAGTATAACAAAGGGCAAGCCAAATGGCAAGGGTAAAAAAAGAAATGTCGAACATACATTCGTGTTCGACACAAAAGGAGGAAATCCTCTTCCGGGAGGTTAAACTTACTTAACAAGCACGGAGACATGGACCAACTCAATCCCGGCGGCCTCAAAGCGGGGAATCGCCTCTTTCAGGGCGGCGGCCACGCCGGGGCGGGTGTGGGCGATCCCGATGGCCGCTCCCTGGGCGAGGGCTTTTTCGATCAAAAGGTCGATCTGAACCGGGAAGGTTTCTAAACCGGACCCGTCCAGAAAAACATCGCGGACGGCGGTGGGCACGCCGTATTCGCGGGCAACGGTGGCGGCGACGGAGGTGTGAATGGTCCGGCTGTCTACAAAGAATAAACCCGCCTTTTTCAACTCCGCCATTAAAATCTGCATTAACCGCCGGTCTTGTGTCCCTTTCGAACCCATGTGGTTATTTACCCCGGTAATCCCCGGGACGGCGGCCAAGTTGGCCCGGATCTGCCGGCGTAATTGTTCGGGCGTAAAATCGGTCCGCAGTACCCCCGGGCCCGGGTCGGTTTGGGGATCGAGGGGTTCCAGTGGTAAATGAAGGATGACCTCCTGCTTCCGCCTGATTGCTTCCCGGGCATGGGGCTCCGAATAGCGGCCCCAGGGCAAAACGGCAAAGGTCAAGGGGATCTCCAGTTCCCAAAAAGCTTCCGTTGCTTCCTGGACAAAGCCGAGATCATCGATGATGATCGCGACGCGTGCCCGGGGCTG
This sequence comes from Capillibacterium thermochitinicola, assembly GCF_013664685.1. NCBI lineage: Bacteria > Bacillati > Bacillota > Capillibacterium > Capillibacterium thermochitinicola. The sequence continues at coordinate 113,201 of NZ_JAAKDE010000012.1, read as the reverse complement.
GACCGGCGTTTCCGGCCGGGGCGCCGGTGGTTCCGGGCGGCGGGGGATGAAGGGCTCCGGCCGCCCCATGGACAGTAACCACTGGACGGTGGGGGTGAAGCCGGGCTTTAGTCCGGCCAACCCGGAGTCGGGCTGGGAAGACCGAGGGGCAACAACGGGTGGGATCACGGCCGACCAGAGCAGGTACTGACCGGCCAGGGCTGCGATCAGCAGAAGCGGCAAAAGGCGGTGGCGGAAAGACCGCCGCGGTGACAACGGAAGGTTGGTTTGGAGTTGCGGGGTCATGCGGAACACTCCCTCTCGCGAGTGTCAACTTGTTTCCAACTAGGCGGCCGGTCGGCGGCGGGCGATGATCAACTGCTTCAGAATCTGCAGCGCGGTATCGGTCTGGAGGCGATCGACCGTTTGCAACAGGGCAAGGTCATTTTCTTCTGTGGCCGCCCGGGGGGTGGACGGGAGAGTCACGCGGACGTCGGGTTCCACGCCGGTCCGGTGGATGGAATAGCCGCCGGCCGTTAAGTAACGGGCCACCGTCAGGTAGAGGGCACCACCCCCCCCGGAGGGGGATCACATCCTGGACCAGACCTTTACCGAAAGTGGTGTTGCCAACCAGCACCCCGGCTTTTAAGTGTTGGATCGCACTGGCGACGATCTCCGATGAGCTGGCACTCCACTCGTTGATCAGCACGACCAGCGGAAAGGACGGGTGGGGATTGGGATAAGCGTAAAAATGCTCGGTGGTTTGGTTCCGGTATTGCAGGGACACGAGGGGAATCGTTTCCGCCCGGGGGAGAAACTGGCTGGCGACCTCCAGGGCGGAAAGGAGCAAACCGCCGGGGTTATAACGCAGATCCAAAACAATCCCGGCCACCTGTTCCCGGGTGAAGATCCGCAAAGCCCGCCCCAAGTCCTTTCCGGTTTCCTCGGTAAACTGGGTAAGCGTGATCCAGCCGACCTTGCCGATTTGCGGATCGGACCGGATCTCCCACTCAATGGAAGGGTCGATTAACGCCCTGGTTAAAGTAATATCCTTCGCGGGCAGGACACCGCCCCGTTGGACCGTCAAGACCACGGTCGTTCCGGGAGGGCCTAAAATGGCACCGACGGCGGCTTCTTTTGTCAGGCCGGCCGTTGGTTGGTGGTTAATCGCCGTAATCCGGTCGCCCGGTTGCAAACCAGCCCGGGCCGCCGGGGAGTTGTTGATTGTTTTAAAAACGATCAATTGTCCGTCGGTATACTCGAGATAGAGGCCGATTCCGCCGTAAACACCTTTATTCTCCTCCAGTAACCGGTGGTATTCTTCCGCCGCCAGGTATTTGGTATAAGGATCGCCCAAACTGGCCAACAGGGCAGGAACATTGCCGGTTTGCAGATAAGTCAGGACCAAACGGGAAAGGCTCAGGGGCTCGTAATATTTTAACTTCAACAGCGGAATCACTTGGCAAGCCAGGCCCAGATCCCTGTATTTATCCTGGGTTAAGGCAAAACCAAACCCGAAAAAAGTGGTTACCAATAAAAAAAACACGAGCAACCGGATTGCCGGCCGGCGGGGCAGATCAAATCTGTTCGTCACGGCCTTCGTCTCCTTTATCCTCATCTGCCTTTGGTTCTCTAAGAGCATATGAGGAGAGCCGGGCCGTTATAACTTAAACTTTGAGGTGTCTTTTCAGGGAAAGGTGGCTGCCAAGGCCGCCAAAGAAAAGCCCCATGCCCAGAAGGACGGCCGTTAGTTTTAATTCAAGCTCCGGTCCGGACAAAAGGGGAAGAAAACGGCGATAGTGTTGGATCTTTTGGACCAGGAAGGAGTAACCCTCCCTTAAAATCAGGAGCGCCACACCAGCGCCGAGTAACCCCAGGATAATTCCCTCCAAGATGAAAGGCCAGCGCACAAAGGAGTCGGTCGCGCCGACCAACTTCATAATCTCAATCTCTTGGCGGCGGGCGTAAACCGTCAGTTGGATCGTGTTGACAACGATATATAAGACGGCAAAAGCGGTCAGAAAGAGGAGGGCAAAGCCGAAGACCATAATCAAACGGATCACGATCTCCAGAAACTTTACAAAGTCCTGCTTAAAGACGACTTCTTCCACCCCGGGGACGGCTGCTGCCAAGCGCGCCAGTGTTGGCAGGTCCGCCGTTTCCTGGACGGAGAGGTTGAAAGCCGCCGGCAGGGGGTTTTCCCCATCAAGGAAAAGGTTCTGGTTACCGAGCATTTTTTCAAGTGCCGCGGCCCCTTCGGCTTTGGAGACATATTTAACACTCTTCACCCCCGGGAGGGCGGCCAGTTCCGCACCGATCTTCTCCGGATTCGTCACGTTTGGCTCCAAAAAAACGCGCAGTTCAATTCCTTCCCAGGCCAGATCGGTCAAATGGTGGAGATTGGCCGTGAGGAGAAAAAACAGCCCAAAGAGGAAAAGCCCGATGGTGATGATCCCCAAGGCGGTTAAGGTCATGACGCGATTGCGGACCAAGCCGCGCAGGGCTTCGCGGAGAAAATAAAAAAAGGTTCTAGGTTTCAAGGGTGTAACCTCCTTTGGGCGTATCCCGAACCAGTTTTCCCCGGTCTAAGGCGATGACCCGCCGGCGCATCTGATCCACGATCTCCCGGTTATGGGTGGCCATCACAATGGTGGTCCCGCGCCGGTTGACCTCCCGGAGCAGCTCCATAATCCCCCAGGAGGTATCGGGGTCGAGGTTTCCGGTGGGCTCGTCGGCCAGTAACAAGAGGGGCCGGTTGACCAGCGCCCGGGCTAAACAGACCCGTTGTTGTTCACCGCCGGATAATTCCGACGGGAAAAGATTGGCCTTGTTTAAGAGGCCAACCAGTTCCAAGACTTCATACACCCGGGGTTTAATCATCCGGGGTTTGGCTTCAATTACTTCCAGGGCAAAGGCGACGTTTTCATAGACCGTTTTTTGCGGTAACAGTTTATAATCCTGAAAGATCACGCCGATATTCCGCCGAAGGAAGGCGATCTCCTTTTTTTTGAGATAAGCCAAGTTCTGCTGGTTGACGGAGATCAGGCCGGAAGTGGGGACCTCCTGGCGGATGACCAGGTTCAGGAAGGTGGTTTTTCCGGCCCCGCTGGGACCGACCAGAAAAACGAACTCGCCCTTTTGCACGATGAGAGAAACCTGATCCAGGGCCACGACGCCGTTGTTGTAGATTTTGGTGAGTTTTTTGGCGATCAACAAGGTAACCACCTCGGAATGGGGTTATCGAATCTTTCTTCGACAAGCCAAACCAATCTCCTTCAGGTAAAATGGCCAATAAAAAACCCACCCGTGAAGGATGGGTTTTTCATTTATGGTAATAGTAGAGAAGATAACCGTTCGGCGCTGAAGAGCGGACTTCCTTCAGCGACGGCAAGGTGTGCATCAAGCGAAATTCTAGCCGAATAAACGTGTTAAAATCGATGATCGAGCCCAATTCCGCCAGGGCGACACGGCGTAGCTCGCCGTTTTTGTGGAAGAGAATCTCCATTTCCGTTCCCGGTGGGAGGAGCGCATTCCTGATGTCGGCAAGGAGTTCAGGCTCAATTTCTTCGACAGGGTAGGATAAGTGGTAAAAAAAACCGCTGCCCAGCGTGGAAATGGTCTCCGGCGTCCAGTCTTTATTGACGATCAGGCGAACGCCTTTGGTCCCGGTCCCCACTTTAATCCCCCTTTCTCCTTGCGGTGGTTGTACAAGAAGCGCTTTCTTTAAAGTATTATATGAAAGGGAGAAATGAAGAGTGTCACCGGGGGCACCGGGAGAAACACCCCATTCGCCCGGGGACTAGTCCTTTTTGACCATATGCCAGACCTGTTGGGGAAGGCCGAACAGCTTGATGAAACCTTCGGCGTCTTTCTGGTTATAAACACTGTCTTCCTCGAAGGTGGCCAGGTCTTGCCGGTAAAGACTATACGGGGATTTCCGCCCGACCGGGAGGCAATGGCCCTTCCACAGTTTCAGGCGGACGGTGCCGGTCACTCGTTCTTGCGTCTTGTCAACAAAGGCATCCAAGGCCTCGCGAAGGGGTGAGAACCACTGGCCATAGTAGACCAGCTCGGCGTATTTTTGGCTGAGATGTGCCTTAAAGTGCAGTGTATCGCGTTCCAATGTTAAGTACTCCAGTTCCCGGTGGGCAAGGTAAAGGATGGTGCCGCCGGGCGTTTCGTAAACACCCCGCGATTTCATGCCGACCAAACGGTTTTCCACAATGTCAATCCGGCCGATCCCGTGTTTTCCGCCGAGCTGGTTGAGGTGTTCAATCAAGGCCACGGGTGAATAGGATTGGCCGTTGACGGCCACCGGGATCCCCTGTTCAAACTCGATCGTAATCTCTTCCGGGGCGTCGGGGGCCTTTTCCGGGGCCACGGTCAAGCGGAACATCTCTTCGTCCGGCGGTTGCCAGGGGTCTTCCAAAACGCCCCCTTCATAACTGATGTGCCAAAGGTTACTGTCCATGGAGTAGGGTTTTTCTTTTGTGACGGGAACGGGAATTCCCTTTTTGGCGGCATAGTCAATGGCGTCCTGCCGCGAGCGGATGGACCATTCCCGCCAGGGGGCGATCACTTTCAGTTTTGGGTTAAGGGAGCGGAAGGTCAATTCGAACCGGACCTGGTCATTGCCCTTTCCGGTGCAGCCGTGGGCGACGGCATCCGCCCCTTCTTTTTCGGCAATCTCCACTTGTTTTTTGGCGATCACCGGCCGGGCAATTGAGGTTCCCAAAAGATACTTGCCTTCATAGATGGCGCCGGCTTTTAGCATTGGGAAAATGTATTCGGTCACAAATTCGTGGCGCAGGTCCTCGATGTAAATCTTACTGGCCCCGGATTGCAGTGCTTTTTCCCGGAGGGGTGCCAGCTCTTCACCTTGGCCGACATCGGCGGCAAAAGCAATTACTTCGCACCCGTAATTCTCCTTTAACCAGGGAATAATAACCGAGGTATCAAGCCCGCCCGAATAAGCTAGTACTACTTTGGCAATCGTCATCGTTAAGACCTCCTTTGTCGTTACGATTCTAATTATATAAAATAAAGACCGGCGGATCAATAATTTTTATGCAAATATTATGTATAATTATATAAACAACTGTTTACTTTTGGCACGGGTTGTCCGGTTCGTGGTTGAAGGGCGAGGCCGTTAAGAGGGCTTTGGCCTGGGGTAAGTCGTCGGCTGGGACTTGGATCTTGAGGCCGAAGGCACCACCGTAAATCTGATTTAAATTGCGATCGGGAATGAAACACCTGATGCCGGCACCAGCCAGGAGGCTTTTGATCAGATCGGCTTCCAAGGGGTTGTTGACTTCCGTAAGCGTCCGCCATTGGGTGTGGGTTGACATTATTCATCCCTCCCGCCTTTCCGGAGAAAACTATAAACGAAAAAACCGTCTGTCTTTGGGACAGACGGTGCAGGTTTCACATGTTTTTGGGTTTGAAGGTCCGGCAGTAGGTGGCCTTCGAGGTGTCGGCTTCGTTATGACCTCCACCCAGCGTTCCGATCTCCATATCCGGGTTGAACCGTTGGTTGTCAACCTCAATGGTGTCCGCGACACAGATGTTATTCTGATCCCAGTAGTGACAGCTGTCCACGTAGCATTTTACCTTTACTCGATTATTCATATTCGGCAATCTTATCGTCCCTCCTTTTTTTTAAGTTTTCCCGCCTCATGTTTTTTTATACTCGGGAGGCAAGGAAGAGGATCAGGAGGCGGGCGCCAGCGGCGCCCAGGGCAAGACCGGTTAAGGCCGACGGCCAACCGGCCAGCCGGGTGGCGAGGGGAATCATTTCCACCAGAACGAGGGTGAGCATAGCCCCACCGGCAAAACCTAAAGCCGTGGCGGACCAGGGGGTGGCGATCTGGCCGAGCAGGCCGCCGAGGAGAGCACCGACCGCCATAGGGACTTCGGCCCAGAATAAAGTCCGGACGATCGGCCACCACTTGGTTTTGCCCAACCGTAAGGTGGTGGCGACCGCAATTCCTTCCGGAATATTGTGCAGCGCCATGAGCAGGGAAAGTCGCCACCAAAGCGCCGAGAAGGGCTCGTGAACGAAAACGGTGCCTACGGCCAACCCTTCGGGGAAATTATGCAGGGCGATCCCGAAACCCAACAAGCGGCCGGTTTTCGTAAAACGGGCTTCGGCGGTAGGGGCGGTGGTTTCTTGGTCAAGTTGGCGGAGGATCAGCAGGAAAAGGGCGCCGGCGATTGTGCCGGTTATAGTGTGCACCGGACTAAGGCTCCAGGCTTCCGGGAAGAGATCCCAAATGACGACGCCGAGCATAATACCGCCGGAGGATCCCATCAGTAAACTCTGTTGTCGCCGGGTGACGGTCGGACACAGTCCGGCCACGACCCCGCCTAAACCGGCACCACTCACCCCAACCAAAAAACCGAGGAAAGCGGCGAATAAAACCAGGCCCAATCTTCCTCCCCCTTTTCTCTTCCATCTTATTCATGGTCTGCCCCGGGATATGCCCCGGCCGGCGCGGGGAAAATAAAGGCAACCGTCGACAAGAGAGGTGGAGGCACGTGTCGATTGTTTTTTTGTTGGTTGCGGGTCTGGCCGGGGCGTTGATGGCCGTCCAAGGTTGTTTGAATTCCTATTTAGGGGAAAAGTTGGGATTAATACCGGCGACCTTCAGTGTCCAACTGCTCGGTACTTTGACGGTGGGCGGTCTTCTCCTTCTGATGGCCAAAGGGGGGGGCTTTCCTCAAGGCCGCGGGCGAGATCCCCTATTATTACTGGCTGGGCGGGCCCATTGGGGTCGCCATCATTTACGGAGTAGCGGTGGCGATCTCCAGGATCGGGGCGGGGAATGCCACCACCGGCATTATCTTTTTCCAGCTGTTGACGGCCTATTTAATTGACCATTTTGGCCTTTTCAATCAGGATACGGTCCCCTTGACCGTAGGAAAGGTCATCGGTATTCTTTTGATGGTCGGCGGAGCTTTTCTTTTATTACGGCGGTAAGGAATAGCTACCGAGAACTAAATGGTGTTTCCGCCCGCTTGAATTTCATGGTACCATATTCTTAGTGAAGCGGAGATCGAAAGCAGACCGTGCGACATGGAGGTCACCCCGGCAAGCAATATTTTCTTAAGTAAGCGAAGAGCGGAAAAAGGCGATCTGGTGGACGACCATAAAAAAACCGGCTTCAGCCGGTTTTGTCGTTTCGATCGTACAGTGTGGGCGCCCCCGCACTTCTACGGGCGGCTGGACGATGGAGATGGCCTTCCTGCGGGCGTACGGACAAGGGTGCCCGGACTTGCCCGCAGGACAAGTTTATCTAAACGGGACACCTTCTTCGTCGATTCGTTGAATGCGTTCCTCCTCGCCGGTGTCGGCGTTGAGGTAAACCCGGTAACGATTTTGTCCGATCCGCCCGACACATTCGTAGGTCAGCACCTCTTGGTACTGGTCATTTAGGATAATCGCCTCTTTGATGGATTCCACGTTGAAGCGCTTGTTTAACCTGCTCCGGGCGGCGGCCACTGAGAGGCCTGGGGTAGAAATCCGGCGCTGCGGATCGTGGAAGGTTAAATAGGACATGGTTTCCACCCCCATGATCTCCCCGTCGTCCAGGGCGACTTGAACTTTGATCATCTCCGGATAGATAACCGTCTCCCCGCTTTGGGAACAAAGGGAAACCACGGCCACATTCCGGTATTCTTCCGCACCCACGGGGGTTAATCCGCGGTAACCTCGGCTCTCCATGTATTTCCGGGCTGCTTCCTTCGCTTCGTCCAACGAAAGTTTTTGTTCAGCGACGCTTCTTTCTTTTAGCATCCAGGCCACGTGTCCGCCTTTGACGGTCACCGCCAAGCGGCCACTGGCGGCGGCTTTACCCTTGTTGTCCTTTTTCTTCAGGGTGTAGAGGTACAGCGGATGGTCGCCATTGATCTTTTCGTCATAAGCCACTTCGTACCGGGGATCCTCTTTGTTCACAAAACTGCTGGCGATTTCCCGCCCTTGTTCCTGGGAGATTTCAGCCCCGGTGATTCCCTTCGGGACCGGCTTGATGCTCAACAGGTTGCCTTCCATCTCCGGATCGGGCAGGCGTTTAAAACCATCCTCCATCATCATAAAACTTTTGGTGATTTTGTTGGTTTCCAAACGATCGGAGACATCGGCCGCCAAAGCCGCGGTGGAGAGGCGATCAACCGGCAGCCACCGTTCGTCCGCTTCCAGGATGCTCTCTTGGAGGTCGACCAACTGGTCGGCCAGGTAGCGGGCTTGTTGGTGTAAAGCATTTAAGGTTTCCCAATCGCGGTCGGATAGATACTGCACACTTTCCCCGGTGGCCGCGGGTACCGCCGCAGAATTCGTATTTTGGTTCAGTTTGGTCACAATACTATGGGAGAAAGCCCCGACCTTCGCTAAAAATTCTTTGGTTCTACTTAGTTCCACCGAGGTTAAGGGCAATTGCCCCAGATCTTCTTGGGAGAGATAGGCTTGGCGCCAAATATCGGAAAAGGTCTTTACCAAGTGTGGACGGGAATTGGAGACCAGAGCTTCCGCCAGTTTGTTTTCTAACTCCCCGACATGGATGGACAATTCGGAAAAGGACCGGTTATATTGGTTTTCCGCTCTAATTTCCCAGTTTCGTCTGGCGCGGAACTGGGTAAAGCCCCAGACTAAAGAGGCGACCAACGCCACCGTCAGCAAGGGAATGGTGACCCGGGAGCGGAAGCGGTCCGTTTCCTCGCCACGGTTTTCCAGATTTCCATGTTCGTGATGTTCTTCCGCCAATCTATCTACCTTCCTTTCTACTATTTGGGTTTGACAATTTCATGACTAATATTCCCCAGAGAAGTTTCGCTATGCACGGAAAAAGCATTGAAAAAGCAAAACCCATGGGTGGCACAGGCGCTTTCCTTCCCGGAATGGGCTTGACAGCAGCCTAAAACTTCTTTATAATTGTTAGAATTTAAAAGAACGGATGGAGGTTGTTCAATGGCTTATTTTTATGATGAACCAAGTCGGACCTTCAGCGAATATTTACTCTTACCCAATTTAACTACTAAGGACTGTGTGCCGGAGAACGTCAACCTGAAAACACCGATCGTTCGGTTTAAACGGGGGGAAACCTCTCCTTTACATCTGAATATCCCTCTTGTCTCGGCAATCATGCAAGCGGTCTCCGGGGAGCGGATGGCGATCGAACTGGCCAGATGCGGGGGGCTTTCCTTTATTTACGCCTCCCAGCCCATCGAAGCCCAGGCCGAGATGGTAAAGCGGGTGAAAAGCTATAAAGCCGGTTTTGTGGTTAGCGACTCCAACTTAACCCCCGAGCATACGCTGGCCGATGTGCTGGCTTTGACCGCAAAAACCGGCCATTCCACCATCGCCATTACCGATGACGGTTCGCCCAACGGTAAGCTCTTGGGGATCGTCACCAGTAGAGACTACCGGAAAGGACGTACTCCGGTCGAGACGAAAGTAAAAGAATTTATGACCCCCTTTTCCGAGATGGTCTACGGCAAGGATGGACTTACCCTCTCGGAGGCCAATGATTTAATCTGGGAGCATAAATTGAACTGTTTACCCATCATCGATGAGGAGCAACGGCTTAAATACCTGGTTTTCCGGAAAGATTACACCGCCCATAAGGAAAATCCGCTGGAACTTTTGGATCAGCATAAAAGACTGATGGTGGGGGCCGGGATCAACACCCGGGATTATCACGACCGGGTGCCGGCCTTGGTGGAAGCCGGGGCGGATATTCTTTGTGTCGACTCTTCCGACGGTTACAGCGAATGGCAGTTTGAGACCATTAAAACGATTAAGGAGAAGTACCGGGGCGAAGTTAAAGTCGGCGGTGGGAACGTGGTGGACCGGGAAGCCTTTTTATATCTGGCCGAAGCCGGGGCTGATTTTGTGAAGGTCGGGATCGGCGGTGGTTCGATCTGTATTACCCGGGAACAAAAGGGAATCGGACGGGGACAAGCTACGGCTGTGATTGAAGTGGCGAAGGCGCGCGACGAATACTTCGACCGGACCGGGATCTATATCCCCATCTGTTCCGACGGGGGGATTGTCCATGACTATCACATCGTGCTGGCCCTGGCGATGGGGGCTGACTTTGTGATGCTCGGCCGGTATTTTGCCCGTTTTGACGAAAGCCCAACCCGCAAGATCCGGCATGGTATGAACTACGTGAAGGAATACTGGGGTGAAGGGTCAAACCGGGCGCGGAACTGGGCCCGTTATGACCATAGAGACGGGGAGCATTTAACCTTTGAAGAAGGGGTTGATTCCTATGTCCCCTATGCCGGGAAATTAAAAGATAACCTTGATTTAACCCTGGCGAAGATCAAATCGACGATGTGCAACTGCGGCGCCCTGACCATCCCCGAGTTACAGAAGAAAGCCCGCCTCACCCTGGTCTCCCCGCTTACCCTGCGGGAGGGCAGTGCCCACGATGTTATCCTCCGGAAAGAGGCCGAACACGATTTTTCTTGAACATTGCTTAACCGGTACGCGGCACGGAAAAAAGCCACCATTGACGGTGGCTTTTTTACTGGCCCGCTCAGGGTTTCGGCCGGTTTGGGTGAGGTGGTGGTAACTAGTCGCGCCGGATTTTGCGCGCTTCGAAATAAAACCGCTTTTCATCGGCTTCCCCCATGGAAAAGGTTTTCCGGGGTAAAGCGCCGTCGCGGATGACGGTCTTAAAGAGATCATGCTTGTTTAAGGGTGGCAGGATTAGGCCGAGGTTACCCGGTTGTCGTCCCAGGGTTTTAATGGTTTCGTCGCCGTGGATATAGTCGATCCGGCATTCCGGATGACGGCGGAGATAAGCATCGAGGAACGGTTGCAAAGTACCGACGGTCAGGACCGAACCGGGTTGCTCAAGGATGACCATGCCGGTGGTGGTGGCGGTGCAAAAGTGAAAATACTGGGTTTCAGGGTTATCCGGTCCTTCTGGCCGGTCGGTAGTAATCCGGCAAGGCAGGTGGCTTTGGAGTTCCCCGAAGAACTGGTCGGCATCGATGTTGAACAAAAGACGGTGGATCGGATGGAAGATCAATCCTTCGTCGTAAAGGTTGACCACTTCAACCAGGCAGAAACGGGCCGGATGATCCTGCAAGGTAGCAGGATCGGTAATTTGCTGTTTAAGCTTCTCCCAGATTGCTTTGGCGGTGGCCAGCGAATGGTTACCGTCACCGACGGCAAACAGAAGGGGTGCTTCGTCCGGGCCGTACCTGGCGGCGGTGAACTCTGGAGTGATCAAACGGGTTAAGGATTGGAAAGTCCGGTTGAGGAGCACCGGATCCGTCAGGTGATAACCGGTGAGGTGTCCGCCGTTCATCATCAGATCAAAATCGTAGAGCAGCGGTAAATCCGAGGTGTGCGCGAATAGTGGTTCGATTACGGTCTGTTCCGGATCATCGAGGAGGAGCATAATATGGGGTACCTCTAAAAGCGCCCCTTCCCGGATTTTAATGCGGGGTGGTAAACGGTCGGCGATCGTCTCTTCGGTGGGGCGGATCAAACTTTTGGTCCCTGGCCGGTAATCATACTTTTCCAGATCGACGGCGAGGAGCAGTCCTTTCCGGGACGGGACATGGGCGGTCCGGCGGTCGATGAGGATCAACCCCGGCTCCAGAGGAACGAGGATTTTTTCCGCCAAGTAGGTACGCATCCGTGCGTTAATCTGTTGGATTTTGGTGTCGACCTCCGGGTCGTCCAAATAAACCTCGGGGAGGATCAGATCGAAAGTGGAAGGCGAATCACCAATCTGCCTTCTGACTTCTGCCCAGTACTCGGGGTTTGATGTATACTGGTCGCAGGCGATCACCGCCCATTTGGTTGGGTCGATGTGGGCGGCGGGGACTAAAACCGTAGGGATCTGGATGCCCAGGTCGGCGGGGTTAAGCACGAAAAAACACACTCCTTTGCTTAAAAATAAAAAAGGATAGTTAATCCTCCCGTGGCGGTTCCTCCGGATAGCTGCTCCTGGTGTAAAGATCCGGGTTGACCCGGGCGAGCAGGGGGGAGAGTTCACCGGTATAATACAGATAAAGCCGGTGTAACGCGCGGGTACAAACGGTATAAAGGATCGGGAGTTCCTCCGGGGTGCGGTAAACCGCGCGGGAGCAATCGCAGATTAAGACGGCATCAAATTCCAATCCTTTGGCCAGATAGGACGGGATGATGACCGGGCCGCCGGCCAGGGTCTTCTCTTCCTTGGTGAGCAGCCGGATCGGGGCCAAGGCTTTTAGTTTTTCGTAAACCGCCTGGCATTCACGGGCGGTTTTGCCGATCACGGCCAGGGAAGAGTAGCCGGTGGCGTTTAAAGCGCGGATCCGGTCGGCGAGGGCCGGGATGAGGAGTTCGGGGACTAAAACCCTCGTCAACACCGGTTTTGGCCCGGGACGGTTGATTGCTTCGGCCGCCACAGCCGGTTCGGGCAGCAACGCATGGGTGAAAGCGGTAATCTCCCGGGTTGACCGGTAACTTTTGTTTAAGGTAAAGGTCTGCGGGTTGCGGCCGGTAAAAACCGCTTCGATCTCGGCGAAGGAACTCCGGTATTGCCGGGGATGGATGGTCTGGTTCGGATCACCGAGGATCGTCAGGGTTGCGGCGGGAAAGAGTTCCTGGATGATCCGGTAGTGAAACAGGGTGTAATCCTGTGCCTCGTCGATGATCAAGTGTTTAATCTCCGGGAACTTGGGGAACCCTTCAATTTTTCCCCGGAAATAAAAGAAGGGGGCCAGGTCTTCATAGAAGAGATGATTGGTGCTGAAGGTTTTCAAAACGGCCTGGCGGAGACGGTTCAGGGTCGCCGGTGGGAACCGTCCGGCGGCCATTTGGGCGAGAAGTTCCCGGTTGGCGAAGAGTTCCCGGTACAGTTGTAAGGAGTCCAGTTCGGACCAGGCGCGGATGGCCGTATAGAGCGGCTGGAGCTTTTTGCGGATGGCCAAGCGGCTACGGGCTTTAATCTCGGCTGCCGTTAACTGCGGATTCTCCTCGGCCAGGTGCTGGGCATACTCCTTTATTTTGCGCGCGGTTACGGGGCGAAGCAGGTAGAAAGCGCGCCGTTGCAACTGGACCAGCCGTTTTTTCAAGGGCAAATAACCATAATAATCATCGTATAGCGCCCGCAGCTCTTCTTTGCGCAGGACCATCTCCCCTTCCAACTGGAGATCGGGAAAGGGCAGACCGCGGGTGGTTAGATATTTTTGGTAATCATCGATCAATGCTAAAAATTCGGGGGTGGTCTGCAGGTAGATCTTCTCCTCCCGGAGGCGATCCTCAGCGCTCCCGTCGGTCGTCAGCGTAAACTCCAGCTGGTTATGGCGGTCTTCGACGGTCAGCCCGGACGGCAGCAAAGGCGCGACCAAATCCTGAAAAGTGGTGCAGAGCGCCATCTCTTCGCCCAATTCGGGTAAAACGTTGGATATGTAGTCGGCAAACAGTTGGTTGGGGGAAAAGATCAAAATATTTTTACTGGTAATCCGGTCCCGCTCTTTATACAGATAATAGGCGGCGCGGTGCAGGGCGATGGATGTTTTTCCGCTCCCGGCGGTACCCTGCACCAACACCACCGGATGATCTTCGTTGCGGATGACCCGGTTCTGTTCCCGTTGAATACTGGTAACGATCGCCCGCATCTTCTCGTCACTATGTTGGCTTAGGATCTCCTGCAGGATCTCGTCGTCGATCTTGATGTTGCAATCGAACATGTATACCAGACGCCCGTTTTCGATTTTGTACTGGCGTTTACGGGTGATTTCGCCGCGGATCACCCCGGCTTCGCACCGGTACTCGGCCGGACCCAGTTCATAATCGTAAAACATACTGGAGACCGGGGCCCGCCAATCGTAAATTAACGGCCTTCCCTCGGCGTCAAGGAGCGTGGAGAGGCCGATATAGATTTCCTCGGCGGTTGGTGTGCCGTCCTCCCGAAAATCAATCCGCGCAAAGTAGGGCGTTTTGAGCATCTTCTGGAGTTTGTAGATCGCCCGCCGGTTGTATTCCACACTTAACTCAGTATTGCGTAAGCCGCTCAGCTGTTGGGTGAGGTTGACCGCGGACGCGAAACTGTCGGCTAGACGGGGCCCGTCTTCCCAGACGTTTTTTCTCTCCTGTTGCAGCAGGGCTTTCAGGCGGGTAAAAAAGGCCTTTTTTGCGGCCAGTTCTTCTTTAATTACCTGCAGGACCATAGCCAAATGCGTTTCTTCGTAGCGGCGGTCTTCCGTTTTGGTTGCCATGTTACCTCCCAAGCTCGGTCGACGAATTGCTTTGCTTATGGTAAAATGAATTATGATATGTTCCCCTGCGGTGCAGGGGATTCCTTTTCCATCTTCTTTAGTTTTTAGCGTCGGTCTGGAATTTTATTTATTATAACAAACTTTTTATTCCGCTCCAAGCGGTGAATGGCAGATTTAGCCAAGGCTTAATAATAGGCATCTCGCCGGGGCCAGCGGTTTACTTTGTTGTCGGGGAGGGATGAGGACGATGGGCAAATTACGGATGCTTGCTTTGGATCTGGATGGGACTTTACTGAGAGAAGACAAAACGATCAGTCAACCAACGCGGAAGATGCTGACTGCATTGCACCAGGCCGGCGTGGAGATTGCCTTTGTGACCGGGCGGATGTATCATTTCACCGTACCGATCCAGGATTTACTCGGGTTTCCCGTTCATTATATCTGTACCGACGGCGCGTTTTTCCAGCCCCGCGGGTGGGAAGCGCCCCACTTGAAGACGGTGGCGCCCGCCGTAACCAAGACGGTCTTATCCTCCTTGGCCGATGAACTGGATGGCGTTTATCTTTTTAGCAACGACCGGATTCACTGTTTCACCGCCACCCCGGATCCGACCATCTTTTCATGGGGTTTTGATCTGCAGGCCGACCCGGACCGGAAGCTGGACCCGCCGGTCAACCAGGTGGAACAGATTGTGATTTACGAAGCGAGGGCGAAAATCAGGGGGATCCAGAAAGCGCTCGGCATGATGTTTCCCGGCCTTGATCAGGAGATTCAACCGTCCTTCAAAAGCGGTTACGAGTATTTGATCATCCGCCCGCAAGGGGTGGACAAAGGAAGTGGTTTAACCCGGTTGGCCGAAATTTTAGGGGTGAAAACCACGGAAACAATTGCTTTTGGTGATTGGCTCAACGATCTGGCGCTCTTTCGCGACGCCGGGTTGTCCATTGCCCCGGCCAACGCCGTGCCGGAGGTAAAGGCCAAAGCGACCATCGTTTCCCGCTACACCAATGAACAGGATTTTATCGTTCGGGAACTGGAACGGCTGTTCCAAGAGGGAAAAATGGTGGTTTGAGGGTGAGCGATGAAAAAAGAGGCTGCCGGCGGCAGCCTCTTTTTTGTTATAACGTAATCGGATGCTCCATGGTGGCGACGACCAAACGGACCGCCGCTTCCAGATCGTTTAGATCGATCATTTCCGAAGGGGAATGGAGGTAACGGCAGGGGATGGAGATGACCCCGGCGGGAATCCCGGCCTTGGTCAGCTGGATCGCACCGGCGTCGGTCCCGCCGAAGGGCAGCACTTCAAATTGATAAGGGATGCCGTTCTTCTCCGCCAGCATCGTCAAGAGCTCTTTGACTTGCGGATGGGTGATCAAAGAGACGTCCTTCACCTTAATGGCCGCTCCTTGGCCCAGCTTCATGGCTAATTTGGGCGCTTCGGGTGTATCACCGGTACCGGTGACATCGAGGGCGATCCCCAGGTCCGGCTCGATGCCGAAGGCAGCGGTTTTTGCCCCCCGCAACCCGACTTCCTCCTGGACCGTAAAGGTACAATAGAGGTCGTTCTGGGGTTTGGTGACACGTTTGAGGGCTTCGATCAGGACCGCACAGCCCACCCGGTCGTCGAGGGCTTTGGCCACGACCCGTTGGCCCAGATCGACAAAGGGATAATCAAAGGCGGCAATCTCGCCTACGTTCACTTTGGTTTTGGCTTCGGCGGCCGAAGCGGCCCCGATGTCAATGTATAACTTTTCCAAGGTCAACTGTTTTAGATCGTCGACCTTTTCGGCCCCGATCACGCCGGCCGTGCCGTTGGGAAACCGCACCCGTTGGGCATAAAGCTGGTGGGGTCTGATCCCGCCGACATTGCCGAAGCGGAGAAAGCCTTGCTCATCGATGGCGGTCACGATCACCCCGATCTCATCCATATGGGCGGCAAATTGCAGTTTGGTCTTGCCCCCGCGCTTAAACGCGATCAGATTGCCCATGGTGTCTACGGTCAGGTCATCACAGTAGTCTTTAATTTCGGCCTGAATGAAGGCGCGGATCTGTTCCTCCCGCCCCGAGGGCGCCGGAATGCTGGTCAAGCGGCGCAATAAATCCTTCATAAAGGTAACCCCCTTTGTTCGATGTCGCGCAAGAAAGCATCGATCAGTTTAACCGTCAATTCCAAGTCATTGAGGTTTAAAACGCCCACCGGCGAATGGATATAACGGCAGGGCACCGAGATCACCGCTACGGGAATGCCGCTCCTGGTCTGGTTAATGGCCCCTGCTTCCGTCCCGCCCGCAGTTGACTCGCGAAATTGATACGGGATCCCGGCTTTCTCCGCGACGGCAACCAGGCGCGTAATCAGGGCCGGGTTGACAATGACCGAACGGTCCATAAAACTGATGGCCGGTCCGGCCCCCAGGCGGGTGGAAGCTTGGTGTTTTTTCAGCGGCGGCACATCCCCCGCGGAGGTAGTCTCCACGACCAGGGCAAGGTCGGGGTTTACGCTAAAAGCGGCGACGGTTGCCCCGCGCAGTCCGACTTCCTCCTGGACAGTGAAGGCAAAAGCCAGGGGCAGACTATACTCCTTTTCCAGTATATTTAACAAAACCGCACAGCCGGCCCGGTCGTCAAGGGCTTTCCCTTTAAAGAGCCCATCCCCGAAAGCCTCCGCTTGGACATCAAAGGCAATGAGATCGCCGATCTTGACGTCCTTCTCGGCCTCTTTGCGGTCGGTAGCCCCGATATCCACAAACAGACTGGTGGTCTTCAGCGGGTGTTCCCGCTCTTCCTTTTCCTGGAGATGGATGGGTTTGGCGCCGATCACCCCGGGGATCCGTTGGGGACCAACCAAAACCCGTTTGGAGACGAGGACCCGTTCATCAATGCTACCGATGGTTTTGATCTTCAGTAATCCGCTGGCGTCGATCCCCACCACCATTAAGCCAACCTCATCCATATGGGCGGAGAGCATGACGAGGGGACCTTTTTTCCCCTGGTCGCGGCGGGCGATGAGGTTGCCCAACCGGTCGGTCTGGATCCGGTCGACGCGTCCCTGGATCCGGTCGTGGATATAGTGACGGACCGCGGTTTCGCCGCTGGAAACACCGTTTAACTCGGATAACTCCTTCAGTAACATTCTAATCCCTCCAAAAAGGCGCGGTCGATCTGCATGATGAATTCGGCCAGGAGACGACCGGTTTCTTTCAGATCGTCCAACGCTAATGTTTCAACGGAAGTATGCATGTAACGGAGGGGGATACAGACCAGGCCGCTGGCGACCCCGGCCTGGGCGATCTGGATGGCGTAGGCGTCCGTTCCCCTGGGAGTTTCCGCCGCTTCGACCTGGTATTTGACCTTCCCGGTTTCGGCGGCGGCGATCAGCTTCTCAAAGATGAGCGGATGAACCGGTGGACCGGTAACAATGACCGGCCCCTGACCCAGCTTAAAGGCTTCGTAATCGGGCAAGCCGGGCATCTCCCCATGGGTAACATCGACCGCCAGCCCGATATCGGGGTTAAGGCCATAGGAACTGACGACCGCCCCCCGGACGCCCAGTTCCTCCTGGACCGTGACGACTGCCAAGACTTCGGCTTCGTGGTTAAAATCTTTCAGGCGGCGGAGACATTCGACCAGCGCTACGACGCCGGCCCGGTCGTCCATGGCTTTTCCGCTGTAAAAAGAGTTTTTCAAAGCACAACAAGTCCGCTTGATCGTAATCGGATCGCCAACCCGCACCAAAGCGGCAATTCGCTCCGGAGCAAGGCCGAGGTCGATGGTCATTTCCTCAATTTTCACGGCCTTCTCACGCTCGTCCGCCTGTTGTAAATGAGGGGGTTTGGCCCCGATGACCCCGGGCAGATCCTCCCGGCCGTGGACGATGACCTCTTGGCCAAGGAGAACCCGTTGGTCAATGCCCCCGATGGTCGAAAAACGGATAAAGCCGTCTTCCAGGGCGGTGACGATCAGGCCGATTTCATCCAGATGGGCGGCCAGCATGATACGGGGTGGTTGCTCGCCCCGGCCTGCTTTCCGGAGGATGATGTTGCCTAACCGGTCGCGGTGGAGGTCGCTGATCCAGCGGCGGCCTTCCCCGTTGGTGAACAGATCAGTGATGATCCGGGCCGCCCGGTCTTCCCGCCCCGAGGGGCCGACGGCATTGGTCAGTTCTTGTAGTAGGGTTTCGGTCTGCACGGATAAAGCCTCCTTTCGTTCTGACTTCTATATTATACCTTTTTTTGCTGGTAAAGTAGAGGAAAATAACGGCGAAAAACACCCTTTTTCTGGTTGAACAATGAAAAAGGGATTAACCCCGATGTGTCGAAATTTGACATACGGTAATGGAACGTGAAAGGAGAGATGGTCATAAAAACAGTAAAAAGATTCTTGCTGGCCATAGTCTTACTGGTCGTGCTGGCGCCGCTTTGCGCCGCTTCCGCACCGGGGTTTGGCGCCCGGGCTATCGGGATGGGGGGCGCTTATACCGCGGTGGCGGACGACGGGAGTGCCGCTTATTGGAATCCGGCCGGAATTACCCAGGTAAAAGTGGGTTTAGCCCTTGACGGCGGGCTGGAGGGAAGTTTACAGCAGATGGAAGCCCTCCAGAAGCAAGATCCCGCTGCCCTCGATAATGCGCTGGGCTTAAAAGCCGGTGCCAGTTTGACCCTGAGTAACTTCGGGCTGCATTATGTTACCGACCAGCGGGCCGCCATCGAATCCGGAGCCGTCCCGAAGACGATGCGGATCGACCAGACCAATCAGGTGGCCTTCACCATCGCCCACGAACTGACCGACCTTTTTGCTTTCGGCCTGAACGCCAAGTATGTAACGGTCAGTACGGAAAAATTTACGGAGACCGGACAGATCGCGCAAGCGGACGGGAAAGGCGTGGCGGTTGATCTGGGCGCCATGTTTAAAGTCGGCAAACTGGTCCGTCTGGGGGCGGTCCTGAAAGACTTTGGGCTGACGAAGCTTGAGCGTAGCGGCGAAGATGAGTGGCCCACACAACTGGTCCTTGGCGGCGCGGTTAAGGTTCCCTTGTTTGGTACGGTCGTCGCGGCCGATCTGGCGACCCCCCTGTCGCAAGACCAGGATCCCACTTTCCATCTTGGCGTGGAGCAGCCTCTGTTGGGTATCTTTGCCCTGCGGGCGGGCGGGTACCATGACAGCGCCGGGTTAAACTTAACGACCGGTTGCGGGCTAAAGCTTGGCCCGGTGGCGTTTGATGTGGCGGCCAACCTGGACGCGGCGAAAGTGACGACGGTTTATGCGACCGCCCAGTTGAAATTCTGATTTTAAGAATCAGAAGATGAGCGGGAGGGAGTTGGCGAAAAAACCGGCCCCGAAACCGATCAGGCAAAGACCCAAACCGCCGATGACCAACCGGTAAACTAGCGGGTTGATAAAAGTCCTGGTCTTGCCGACCAACCAGGAAACCAAGAGGTACCAGGAAAAATCGGCCAGGATATGCCCAAGATAAAAAAGGAGAACCCCGCCAAAACCAAAGGCGTTAAAGGCGTTCATAATGAGACCGGGGCCGACCACCACCCACCAAATGATAAAGTAAGGATTGGCGGCGCTGATTAAAGCGCCGCCCAACAGCATACTACGGTTGTTTGGCGCGGCGGCGGCGGGCAGGATGATCGCCGTGTTGCCGCGCCAGCTGTCCTGGACCATTCTGCCGCCCAAAAAGATTAAGAGGAGACCGCCGCCAAGGCCAATCAGGATTTGGGCGAGGGTGGTGGTGAGATATTGGCCAAAACCCAAAAAGATCGCGATCACCAGGAACAATTCAAGGAGACTATGCCCCAGCGAAACCATAAATCCGGCTTTCACGCCGGATTTTAAACTTTGGTCCAGCGTATAAGTGAGTAACGAGCCGGGCATGACCGCACCCGAGTAACCAATCAAAATGGACTGAACGAAGATGGCAATCATCGGTGATCCCTTCCGTCTTTTTTCCCAATTGTAACAGAAAAGGAGCAAAAAAACGAGAGGAGAATTGGTTTTGACCGTGATTAATAAGTATAATAGGATTAACCTGGCGGACGTAGACTAATCCGGGCGATTGCTTTGACGGATGGAGTTTTCCGTAATGCAGGGGGGAATTGGGATGGCGCAGAACGAGATTGTCGTCCGTAGTTGGAGTGAAGTTTGCGAGCGTTTGTATGATAACGCTTGGAAACCGGAGCTTGGCCGTTTTCGGAGTGATTATGCCTTCCGGGGACTGGCCGATTGTGGCTACCCGTTACAGAACAGTTTCTACCGGGTTTGCCGGGACAATCCCCAGCTGGAATACCATTTGCTCCGGAACTTTAAAAAATACGGGCAATTTGCCGACACCAGTCTGGTCTCCTCCGACTGGCGGGTTCTGACTTTGGCGCAACACCACGGTTTACCCACCCGTTTGCTGGACTGGACCTATTCACCCTTTGTAGCCCTCCACTTTGTGACCGATGACCCCACCAAATACGACCGGGACGGTGTGATCTGGCAAGTCGATTACGTGCAGGTCAACCGGATGCTGCCTGAGCCGTTTAAAGGGGTGATGGAAAAGGTCGGGGCCAATGCTTTTACGGTGGAGATGATCGAGGAAGCGGTACCGACGCTGAAGGATTTTGACGCTTTCCACGCCCAGGACCGGGATCTGGTTATTTTCTTCGAACCACCTTCCCTCGATTCCCGGATCGTCAACCAATTTGCTTTCTTTTCCGTGATGTCCACCGCCACCGGACGTTTGGACAAGTGGCTTTACCAATACCCCCATCTTTACCGGAGAATAATCATTCCCCGGGAGTTGAAATGGGAGATCCGGGATAAACTTGACCAGGCCAATATCACCGAACGGATCCTTTTCCCCGGTTTGGACGGGTTGGCCAAATGGCTTTTACGTCATTACACGCCACGTTGTTTTGACCAACCGGACCAGCCCGGATAAAAGAGACCGGTCCAGAAAGTGGACCGGTTTTTCTGTTTTCCTTCAAGAAATTTCTTGTTGTGTCTTAAGTTTTAAACAGCAGTTTTTTAAAACCGGAGGCTGATGTCCAGCGCCTGTACGGAATGGGTAATGCGGCCCACGGAGATGAGGTCCACCCCGGTGGCGGCAATCGCCCGGATCGTCTCCGCGGAAACGTTGCCCGAGGCTTCGACCAATGCTTTACCGTCGATGAGCCGCACCATCTCGGCCATCAACGCCGGGGACATGTTGTCCAGCATGATAATGTCCGCACCGGCGGCCAGTGCTTCGCGAACCTGCTCTTCCGTTTCCACTTCCACTTCAATCTTCATAGTGTGGGGGACGGCGGCCCGGACTTTGGCGACGGCGGCTTTGATCCCGCCACAAGCCGCCAGGTGGTTGTCTTTGATCAGGACCGCGTCGGCCAGGTTAAAACGGTGGTTGTAACCGCCGCCGACCCGGACGGCGTATTTTTGTAAAGCGCGCAGCCCGGGAAGGGTTTTTCTGGTGTCGACCAGGCGGACCCGGGGATAGTCGGCAAGCAAATCAACTAGTTTCCGGGTGGCGGTGGCGATTCCGGACAAATGCTGGAGGAAGTTCAGGGCCACCCTTTCACCACTGAGCAGATCGCGGGTGGGGCCGGAAATAACGGCCAGGACCGTACCGGCGTTGACGCGGGCCCCGTCCGGTTGGTCGATCCTCAGTTCGATGGCGGGGTTTAGTTGATGAAAAACTTCCTGCACAACGGCCCAGCCACAGATCACCCCCGGCTCCTTGGCGAGAAAACGGCCGGTGGTGGTGGCTGTTGGCTCAATGGTCAGCAGGGAAGTGATGTCCCCGGGGCCCAAATCTTCCGCCAGGGCTTGGCGGACCAGATCGGTATAGACGTATTTCGGGAGTTCCATCGCGCAACACCTCTCTTTTTACCACGGCCAGTCAAAAGACTGGTCGGCGGGGATAAAACTGATGCCGGCCGGTGAAAAAACAATCCGTTTTCTCCAGTTGGGGTCCGTCTCGGGGTAATCGGCCCGGTAATGACTGCCACGGCTCTCCCGGCGGGTGCAGGCCGCTTCGAGCATTAACCGGACCAGGAGGCGCATGTTTTGCAACTCCAAGTAAGGACGGCTTAATGGAACCGGCCCTGCGGGTGTCGCCGGTGCCAAACGGCGCTGGGCGTTTTGCAAGTCTTCTTCCCGGCGGATGATCCCCAGATGGGCGGAGGCCAGCTCTTTGAGGGTCAAACGGTCGGCGGTTAAATCTTCCGGATTGGTTTCGGTGGGGAAAACCGCGGTTAATTCGGGTGGGAGGGCCGGACGAGTCCAACCGCCGCTTTGGAGGTATTCAAAGATGTGGTGGCCGAAGACCAAACCGTCCAACAGGGAGTTGCTGGCCAAACGGTTGGCCCCGTGCACCCCGGGGTTGGCCACTTCCCCGCAGGCAAAGAGCCCCGGCAGCGCAGTCCGGCCGTAGAGGTCAACGGCGACGCCCCCCATCATATAGTGGGCGGCGGGAGCGACCGGAATCGGTTCCTTGGTGATATCAAGGCCGTAACCCAAACAGGTTTCATAGATATTGGGGAAACGGCGTTTAATCAGTTCCGCGCTTAACAGGGAGAGATCAAGGAAAACATGGTCACTACCGGTTTTCGCCATTTCCGCCCAGACGCTACGGGCGACCACGTCACGAGGGGCCAGTTCGGCCTGGGGGTGATAGGAAGGCATAAAGCGGACGCCTTTCCGGTTACGAAGCAGGCCACCCTCGCCCCGGACGGCTTCGGTGATCAGAAAAGAAGGGGCACCATCCAGATGGAGGGCGGTCGGGTGAAACTGAACGAACTCCAGATCGGCCAAGGGAGCACCGGCCAGGTAGGCCAGGGCGAGCCCATCGCCGGTCGCCACGGCCGGGTTGGTGGTATCGGTAAAGATCTGCCCGCAACCACCGGTGGCCAGGATGGTTGCCTCCGCCAAAAGACTGGTCTGGGTTCCGGTTTCGTCCAGGACCAGGGCACCATAGCAACCTTCTTCCCCGGTGAGCAGCGCTACGGCATAATGGTATTCCTTGACGGTGATCCGGGGATGGGACCGGACCCGTCGGGCAAGGGCTTTACTGATTTCGCGGCCGGTGGCATCACCATCGGCGTGTAAAACCCGGGGAAAGGAGTGGGCTGCTTCACGGGTCATGAGAAAATTACCGGCCACGGCATCAAAATCAAAGGGGACGCCCCACGCAATCAATTCCCGGACCCGTTCCGGTCCTTCATTCACTAAAGCCGTAACGGCAGGAGGCAAGCAGAGACCAGCACCGGCTTTAATTGTGTCTTTGTAGTGGGAATCTGGCGAGTCGGCCGGACTGAGGGCGACGGCAATGCCGCCTTGAGCATAGCTCGTATTACTCTCTTCCAGCATATCTTTGGAAATTAAAGTGACATCGGCGATTTCTGCTAATTTGAGGGCGGTATAAAGTCCGGCAATTCCGCTGCCGATCACCAAAAAAGGAGTGGTGCGTAGACCGGCAGTGGAAAGTTTCATCTTCATCCAAACGGCCTCCTTAGTAGTTTAGATATAGAAAAGGGAAACCTCTCCCCGCGGGCGAGGAGAGGGAAGAAACAGGAGGAGAATCTATACAACCGCCAGCATTCGTTCAAGGCAACGGCGGGCTTGGGAGCGAATGGGCTCCGGTACGGTAATAACCGGTTGCAGTGTGCGGAGGGCGGCAGCCACATCCGCCAAGGTGGTTTTTTTCATATTCGGACAAACCAGCTTGGGTGTTAAAAGATAGAACCGTTTATCCGGGTAACGCTTTTTTAAACCATGGATGATTCCCATCTCGGTGCCGATAATAAAGGTGGAAGCGTCCATCTTCGCCACTTGCTCCACGATCTGTTTCGTACTGCCGACAAAATCGGCATGGGCGACAACCTCCGGCCGGCACTCGGGATGGATTAAAAGCTTGGCTTCGGGATGAACCCTTTTCACCTTCTCCACCTCGTCGACGGTGACTTGGTGATGGGTCCGGCAGAAACCGGGCCACAGGTGGAATTTTTTCTCCGGCACCTGGGAAGCCACATAGCTCCCCAAGTTTCGGTCGGGGAGGAAGATGATCTCTTCCTCGGCCAAGGAGCGCACGACTTTTACGGCGTTGGAAGAAGTGCAGCAGATATCACTGACCGCTTTCACCGCGGCACTGGTGTTCACGTAGGCGACGACCGCGGCCCGTGGATATTTGGCCCGCCATTCTTTGACCGTCTCGGCGTCGGCCATGTCCGCCATGGGACAACCGGCTTCGGGCGCCGGCAATAAAACCGTTTTTTCGGGGGAAAGGAGGGCGGCGCTTTCCGCCATAAAATGGACACCGCATAAAACAAGCACCCTATGGGGTGACTTTGCCGCTAAACGACTTAGTTCCAACGAATCACCGACAAAATCGGCGATCTCCTGAATTTCATCGTTTTGGTAGGTGTGGGCGAGAAGTAAAGCATCTTTTTCCGCTTTCAGTTTTTGGATCTCCGTGATGAGCTCAAGTTGGGACATTGGCTACACCCCCCTCGTGTCATTTTAATTGTATCGTTATTTCACCGTTTGTCAATTCGTCTCGAAATAATCAAAAAACTGCTTAACAGTAAATTTACCATTTGTCGTGTTTTTTAACGAAAGGGACAGCGGTAAAATTGGGTGGGAAAGAAGGGAAGAAAAATGGCTGCCGACAAGTTGGTTTTGCAAAACATGGTCTTCTATGGTTACCACGGGGTATTTGCGGCCGAGAAGGAGTTGGGGCAACGCTTTGAGGTCGATGTCGAACTTTACCTGGATTTACACCAGGCCGGCCTCAACGATGACCTCGAAGCAACCGTCAATTACGCGGAGGTTTATACCTTCATCAAGAAGCTGGTCGAAGAACGCGCGTTTAATCTCGTGGAAGGGTTGGCCGAAGAGATCGCCGCCACACTTCTTGCGGCTTACAACCTCCAGGAGATTGTTGTCCGCGTACGCAAACCCCAGCCACCCGTCGGTGGCCTCATGGATTATTTTGCGGTGGAGATCCGGCGTCGGGCGCCGAAAGTCAACCAATTATAAAAAGATATAAAAATAAAATCAAGGATGGGTAAAGTAGAATAAAAAAATCTGGATTATGTCAACGTTAAGGCCTTTCTCCCCAACGGGGAGAAGGCCTTTTTCTTTTTTCTGGCGCGGGGTAGACTGTTTTTTAACTGTTTATTGTTGGGGTGCCCCCTGGTCTGGGGGATGCTTCCTGCCCTTAGAAGCCGCCTTGCCTGTTGAGTGGGAGGGGCCCCCTGGTCTTTTCCCGGCAAAAGGGGAATAACCGGCGCATTAAGTCTTGGCCAGCCGGGAAGAATAAGTTTACAACTTTACCAAAGCCATCATGATCTGGGTGAGCGGTAATCTTTTTGAGGAGGGAACAAATGCGGGTTCTAATGCTGAGTTGGGAATACCCACCGGAAAACGTGGGCGGGATTGCTCCCCATGTCCATGATCTTTCCCTGGCCTTAACGGAAAAAGGACAAGAAGTGACCGTTTTGACCAGGGGTAATGGCCCGATGGGCACCACGGAACAGATTAAAGGGGTCAAAGTTTGCCGGGTCGGGCGCAGCGCTCCTGAGCCTCCCGACTTTGTCTCCTGGGTAATGCAGCTCAATCTGCAGTTGATGGAGAAGGCGGTTTCCCTGGTGGAAGAGGGGGAAACCTTTGATCTCATCCACGCCCATGACTGGTTGGTGGCCTACGCCGGCAAAGGCTTAAAGCACGCCTTTCGTCTTCCGTTGATCGCCACGATTCATGCCACTGAATGGGGGAGGAACAACGGGCTCCATAATGAGTTGCAACGCTACATCAGTAATGTCGAATGGTGGTTGGCCTATGAAGCCTGGCGGGTGATCTGTTGCAGCCGTTATATGTCCGGTGAACTGCAGCGCATCTTTCAAGTGCCCGTCAATAAAATGCGGGTCATTCCCAACGGGGTATATCCGGAGCTTTTCCGCTGTCCGGCGGGGGATGTCCGGGCGATCCGGCGGCGGTACGCGGCCGATGACGAGCAGGTTGTGTTTTATGTTGGCCGTTTGGTCTTTGAAAAAGGACTGGATCTGCTGTTGGAGGCCGCCCCTAAAATTTTGGCCCACCGGGAGAAGGTCAAGTTTGTTATTGCCGGAAAGGGCCCCCATGCGGAACATTTACACCACCGTGCCCGCCAAATGGGCCTTTACCATAAGTTTTATTTCACCGGTTATGTGGATGACTTAACGCGGAATGCTCTCTTCAGCACGGCGGATGTGGCCGTCTTCCCCAGTTTGTATGAACCGTTCGGGATTGTGGCCTTGGAGGCGATGGCGGCCGGCACGCCGGTGGTCGTCGCCGATACCGGAGGATTGGGTGAAGTGGTCCAACACGGAAGAAACGGTTTGAAGGCTTTCCCCAACAACCCGGAATCGCTGGCGGATAATATCTTATGGGTCCTCACCCACCCGGAGCAGGCGGCTGCCATGCGGGAGCAAGCCCGGCGTGATCTAGAAACCGAATACAATTGGGGTAAAATTGCGGACCAGACCATCGATGTCTACCAGGAAGTACAAAGTGAGTACCAACGGTCGGATTGGCACCGTCAGACGGCCATGGCCGCGCGGGAGCTCTCCCGCCACCATTGGACCCGCCCGGGGCCGGCTACCGCCGGCGCCGCCGGGCGGTATACCCTGACCGGGACGGAGACGGGCTGGTCGCATCCGGCCTTTAATGAACAAAAGGGGGGGTACCAATGAAGGCCATTGTCATGGCGGGGGGAAAAGGGACAAGACTGCGCCCGCTAACCTGTAAACAGCCGAAACCGATGGTGCCGATTGCCGGCCGCCCGATGGTCGAATATATTTTGACGCTTTTGAAACAATACCAATTCGCCGAGATCGGGATGACCCTCTTTTACCTTCCCGATCTCATCACCAACTATTTTGGGGACGGGCGGGAGTTTGGGGTCAACCTCCGCTATTTTGTGGAAGAAACTCCGCTCGGAACGGCGGGGAGCGTGAAGAATGCCGAGGCTTTTCTGGACGAGACCTTCCTGGTGATCAGCGGCGATGCTTTGACCGATATCAATCTGGCGGAAGCCTTGGTTTTTCACCGGGCACGCGGGGCTTTGGTCACCATTGTCCTGACTAAAGTGGCGAACCCCCTTGATTATGGGGTCGTCATCACGGAAGAGGACGGCCGGATCAAGCGGTTCCTGGAGAAACCCGGGTGGGGTGAAGTCTTCAGCGACACGGTGAACACCGGTATTTACCTGATTGAACCGGAGATCTTCCGCTATTACGAGAAGGACAAAGAGGTGGACTTCAGTAAGGATCTCTTCCCGCTGCTTTTACAGGCGGGCGCTCCCTTGTACGGATATGTAGCCGAAGGTTACTGGTCCGATGTGGGGAACCTGGCCCAGTACCGGCAGGCGAATTATGATCTTCTGGACGGCAAGCTGAAGTTTAAACCATCCGGCCGGGAGGTGGCCCCCGGGGTCTGGGTGGGTGAGGGAACGGAACTGCCCCCCACAGCCCAAGTGGAGGCGCCGGTGGCCTTAGGGCGGTATGTGCGGATCGGGAAAGATGCCAAGCTTGGTAAGCATACGGTCATCGGCGACCATAGTCTGGTCGGCGAGGAGGCCTCCCTTAAAAAAGCCATCTTGTGGAACCATGCTTACGTGGGTTACCAGACGGAGATCCGGGGGGCGATCCTGGCCCACCGGACCCATTTAAAATCCGGGGTGCGGGTTTACGAGGGCGCGGTGCTGGGGGAAGGCTGTACCGTCGGTTCAAAAGCGGTCATTAAGCCGGAGGTCCGGATCTGGCCGGAGAAATATTTGGAGAGCGGTTCGGTCCTCAATTCCAGTCTGGTCTGGGGTAACCGTTGGGGGACGAACCTCTTCGGTCGCCAGGGGGTCGATAAAACGGCCAATCTGGAGTTCACCCCCGAGTTTGCCGCCAAACTGGGGGTGGCTTACGGTACCATTTTGCCGGAGAACAGCTGGGTAGTGCTGGGGACCGACCATTTTCCGCCCGCCCAGAAACTGAAAGCCGCCTTGGTGAGCGGTCTGTTGGGAACCGGCGTCAATGTCTATGATTTAGGGGTGGCGGCAACCCCGGTGACCCGCCAGGCCGTTGTGGCTTTGGAAGCGGCGGCCGGGATTCAACTGCGGGTCTCCCCGGCGACCCCGGAGAATATTCTGGTGGAGTTCTTTGACGGGCAGGGGCTGATCATCGACCGGTCCGTAGAAAGAAAGGTGGAACAGGCCTTTTTTGCCGAGGAGTTCCGGCGGGCCGCCCTTGATCGGCTGGGGCGGACCCGTAGCGTTGAAGGTTTTTCCGCCCGTTATCTCGAGAATCTCTTGAAGGTAACCGCCAGAGAAGAGATCCGCGCCGCCGGTTTCAAAGCGGTGACCGGGGTGGATGCTGCCGAGGGACCCTTGGGTTCACTGCTGACGATGGCCCTGGCGGCCCTCGGTTGTGAAACGGTGGCCTTTCAAGCCGGCCCCGCCTGCTCATACCGGACGGTCAAGGACCTTCGGGAAGCCTGTTTACCCGCCTTGGCGGAACAGGTCCGCCGGGCGCGGGCCGACCTGGGGGTGCTGCTGGCCAGTAACGGTGAGTGTTTAATCCTGGTTGATGAGGAAGGTCGCTTTGTGGCGGAGGAGCAGTTTACCGCGTTACTTTCCCTGTTGGTCCTGAAGTATGGTGGCGCGGCGACGATTCCGCTCCCGGTGACCGCTCCTTCCTTCATCGAAGAGGTGATCCGGGCCAACCGGGGCGAGGTGGTCCGGACGAAAGCCAGCCCCCGGGCGCTCATGGAAAAGGTGGCTGAAGCCCGGATTTACCCGGCCGGTGATGGCCGGTGTTCCTTCCAAGCGACTTACGACGGCTTGTATGCCTTGACCAAAATCCTGGAGCTGATGGCCAGAGAAAAAAGGAGCCTGGCCTGCCTGGTTGCCCAGCTTCCCACTTACCATATCGACCGCAAACAGGTCGATTGTTCCTGGGAAGATAAGGGCCGGATCATGCGTCATCTTTTTGAAGAGAATAAAGACAAAACGGTGGAAGTGATAGACGGTTTGAAAGTCTTCCACGATCAGGGTTGGGCGCTCGTTTTACCCGATGCCGAGGAACCGGCCTTTCAGATTTACAGCGAGGCATCCTCGATGGAAGCGGCCGCGGAATTGACCAGTTTCTATTCGACCCGGATCAACGCCTTGCAGTTAAGATAGGACGAAACGGGCGGAAGCAAAGCCAAGCGAAGGGAAGTAAAGAAAAGCGCAAACGCGCTTTTCTCTTTAATTTAGAAGGATTTCCCGGCAGGAAAGATTTTTTGTTTCGCGAACCATTAAAGATGGAAATGAACTTTCCGGTGTGGCCTCGTTTTGAGGGGAGGGTTGGCGATTAACACGATCCGTTTCGTCATTATCACCGGGATTTCGGGTGCGGGGAAAACCGAAGCGATGAAAGCCTTTGAAGATCTGGGTTATTTTTGTGTCGATAACCTCCCGCCCGTCCTCCTGCCGAAATTTGCCGAGCTTTGCGCACAATCGGAAGGGCGGATTAATAGAATAGCTTTGGTGGTCGACATCAGAGGCGGCGGTTTTTTTGACAGCCTCTTCTCTTCGCTTCGTCTTTTGGAGGAAGAGGGTTACCGCTACGAGATTCTCTATTTGGAAGCGGAAGATGACGTCATTATCCGGCGGTTTAAAGAATCCCGCCGTCCTCATCCCTTGGCGGGCGAAGGGCGGATTGCCGACGCCATCCAGGCGGAAAAGTCCCGCTTGGAGAAGCTGAAAGGGAAAGCTTCGTTGATCATCGACACCAGCAATATAACCGTGCGGCAACTGAGAGAGAAGATTATCAACCGGTTTGGCCAGGCCCATGAAGGACTGAAGATGGTCATCACCATTGTCTCTTTTGGCTTTAGCCATGGGATCCCCCTCGACGCCGACCTGGTCTTTGATGTCCGTTTTTTGCCGAACCCGTTTTATGTCGACTCCCTGCGGGAACTGGACGGAAACAGTCAGGAAGTCGCCGATTATGTGCTGAAGTGGCCGGTGACCACGAAATTCCTTTCGAAGCTCTATAGTTTGATTGATTTTTTGATTCCCCAGTATATTAACGAGGGCAAGTTACAACTGGTGATTGGGATTGGTTGTACCGGCGGGCGTCACCGTTCGGTCACCATCGCCAATAAACTCCGGGACTTCATAAAAGCCAAGGGTTACAAGGCCCTGGTTGAGCATAGAGATATCAGTTAGGGGGAGAGATTATGCTCCGACCGTACCGCCCTGATCCCTGGCGTACCAGGCTGATCTTCGGATTGGGACTGATCGTCTGCGGCATACTGACTATTTTCGCCAAAACCAGACTTAACCTTTGGTTCGGGGTCTGTCTGGTTGCCGGCGGTTTGTTGCTGGTGGTTTGGGTGCCGCGGGTCCGCAATCTGCGGGGGATGGCCTTTATCACGGAGCGAAAGTGGTTCCGGTTATTGGAACGGGAAGCCCGGATTGTAGTGATTGGTGGCGGCACGGGCCTGGGGACGATCCTCCGCGGGTTAAAAAAAATAACCAACGATCTGACCGCCATCGTGACGGTGGCCGATGATGGGGGCAGTTCCGGGCGGCTCAGGAAGGAGTTTGGTATTTTACCGCCCGGCGACATTCGCAACTGCCTGATTGCCATGGCCGACCTGGAGCCGTTGATGGAGCAGTTGATGCAGTACCGGTTCAACGGCGGGAGCGGTTTGGCCGGCCATAGTTTTGGTAATCTTTTCCTGACAGCAATGACCGGGATTACCGGGGATTTTCAAAAGGCGATCGAGGCTTCGGTGAAAGTCTTGGCGGTCAAAGGGCGGATCTTCGCGGCGACCCTGGACAATGTCAGTCTCCGGGCTGAACTGCAGAACGGGGCGATGGTGGAAGGCGAGTCAACCATCAGCAAGAGTAAGACCCCGATTAAACGGATCTACTTGGAACCGGCGGCGGCAAAAGCGGTCCCCGAGAGTTTGGAAGCGATCGCCGCGGCTGACCTTATTATCATTGGGCCGGGGAGTCTGTTTACCAGCGTAATCCCGCCCTTGCTGGTTAAAGAACTTGTGGCCGCCGTGAAAGCGGCAAGGGCGACGAAGATCTATGTCTGTAACGTCATGACGCAACCCGGGGAAACCGATGGTTTTAGCGCCTCTGATCACTTGCGGGCGCTTTTGGAACACACCGACCCCAAGCTCGTAGATTATATGATCATCAACAACCAGGAGGTCCCCCCGGAAGTCAAGGCCGTCTACGCGGAAGAAGGGGCCGAGCCGGTCCTTCCTGATCCCGAGATGGTGCTCAGCCTTGGCGTGCGTCCGGTTCAGGCACCGCTCTTGAACACCAACGGACTGGTCCGCCATGACGCGGACCGCTTGGCCAATCTGCTGGTCAAGATGATGCCGATGTTTTTTAGCCGACGCCGCCGGTGGTTACAGCGCTGGCGCCGGTTGCGCGGGCTGGTGGGCGACGCCATCGGTAGATCGGGGATTGTCGCCGCCGGCGGACGCTTGCGCTGGCGGCCGACCGAACGGGGGAAAGCGCTCAAGTTTGATTTTATCGCGAAAAACCTCAACCGGTGCCAGGGACCCGCTTGCGAAGTATATACCAGTGCCGAGGAAGCCCCGGCTGTACTCCAACCCTATAAAATTAATTTTGAAAGAAACCTTGTGATCGGGGTGTTTTTGGGTGAACGCCCCACCGGCGGGTTTGGGTTGGCCCCGCTGGGGGTCCGTTTGAAAAAAAACGGCCTTGAGATTGCCTACCGGGAAGAAAAACCGCTCCAGGCGGGAGCAATACAAAGGTTGACCTACCCGGCGGCCTTTTTCGTCCTTGACCGGCGGGATCTCCCCGCGGGAGAACTACCGCTTTACTTAAGGCGGGAAGAAGTGAAGAAAACCGTTTTGGTGCATAAGCTTTCGTTATAAGCTTATTGCCTTGTTTCCGTTGCCAGGGAGGCCGTGGCGATCCAGGAGATCGCCCTTTACAAAAGGAAAGAAAAACGGTAAAATACATTTGCAGACAACAATATATATTTTATAAGATCCTTCAGGGCAGGGTGAGGCCGCATGGCCAATTCCCGACCGGTGGTAAGGGGTTAACCCAAGTCCACGAGCTTAATTTTTTAAGCTGATCTGGTGCAAGTCCAGAACCGACGGTACAGTCCGGATGGGAGAAGGAGTCTGAACTAGAGCGCTTGCTGGCGCTTGGCTGTGACGAAAACCCTGAAGGAAAACTTCGGGGTTTTTTCTTTGTCAAAATAAGAGGAGGATAACAAGTGGGAGCGGTTATTGAGGTTAACGATGTTACACTGGCCTTTTCCCCGCACTGTCCACCGGAGCTGGACGGGGTTAATCTGGTGGTGAATGAAGGCGAGTTCCTCTGTTTGGTTGGCCCCAGCGGTTGTGGCAAGTCGACCCTTTTACGTTTGGTGGCCGGGGTCTTAACGCCCGACCGGGGGGAGGTCAAAGTTTTTGGGGAGAAAAAGCCGCCCAATTGGTCGCGGTTGAGTATTGTCCCTCAGGATTCGCTGCTTTTGCCCTGGCGGAAGGTCATTGACAATGTGGTGTTGCCCCTGGAGTTGAACGGCCGCCGTGGCGACCGGTTGCAATGGAAAGCCCAGGCTCAGGCGGCTTTACGTCTGGTTAACCTGCAGGGGGTGGAAGACAAGTATCCCCATCAACTGTCCGGTGGGATGCGGCAACGGGTGGCTTTGGCGCGGGCCCTGGTCAGCAAGGCCGAGCTCCTGCTCCTGGATGAACCCTTTGCCGCCCTTGACGCCCTGACCAGAAGCCAACTCCATCTGGAGATTATGGGTATTCGCCGACAAACGCCGTTTACCGGTTTGATGGTCACCCATAATATCTTCGAGGCGGTTTTTTTGGCCGACCGCGTGGTGGTGATGGGGGAAAAACCCGGACGGATGCTGGGTGAGGTGAAGATTGATCTCCCGTACCCGCGGGAGCTTAAGCTGATGAGCACGCCGGAGTTTGCCGCTTTGGTCGGTGCCGTCCAGGAACTTTTGGAGAAAGGATGGTGCGGTGATGAGTAGACGGGTGGCCAATTCCAATTCCGGTGGGGAAAGGCTGATCGCTCTTCTCCTGGTGGGTATGGTTATTTTCTTGGTCTGGTCCTGGCTGGCGACTTTTTACCCCGATTATATTCTTCCTTCCCCGGTGGCCGTTGCCCGTCGCGCCCGGGAACTTTTCCGCCAGGGCGGGCTTTTTGCCGTCCATTTCCGGACGACTTTAGGCGAAGCGTTCCTCGGGTTCTTGTTGGGAGCCGGAGCCGCTTTACCCCTCAGTTATTTGCTGGCGCGCCACCCCCGTTTGGACCGCTTGGTGACGCCGGTGGTCGTGGCTATCCAGGCAATCCCGATCGTTGCTTTGGCGCCCCTGATGGTAATCTGGTTTGGGTTCGGCCTGACTTCCAAGGTTATCATCGCCGCGCTGACCGCTTTCTTTCCCGTCTTGACCAATGGGGTGGTGGGCCTGCGAGAGACCGATCCCCGCTTGAAAGAGATGTTCAAGATCATGGGTGCCGGGAAACGGGAGATCTTTTTTAAACTGGAGGTTCCTTCGGCTTTACCGGTCCTTTTTGGCGGTTTTCGGATGGGATTAACCCTTTCCGTAATCGGGGCCGTCGTCGGCGAGTTTTCCGGAGCCGGGCGCGGCCTCGGTTATCTGGTCTATTTTGCCCGGGGGACCTTTGACACCGCCTTGATCTTCGTGGCCTTGCTGGCGCTGGCGGTCATGGGGATTGGTTTTTACCTCTTGGTGTCTTGGTTGGAAGCGGTGGTGATGCCCTGGCGTAAAGACATGGATCGTTAAGGAAGGATTTCCCGCGAAGATCACCTGGATTTGGAGGAGAGGAAAGATGAAGAAAAAACTCGTTTTGCTGCTGGTGGCGGCGGTCCTGCTGCTTGGCGGAGTGCTGTTTTGGACTCGTCCGGTACAGTCGCGCACGGTTACTCTGGCGATGACCTATATTCCCAATGTTCAGTTTGCTCCCTGGTACGTGGCGGAGGAGAAAGGCTATTTCCGGGAAGAAGGACTGGAGGTTGTCTTTGATTACCGGATGGACATCGATGCTTTGCAGCTGGTGGCCACCGGCAAGATGGATTACGCCATTGCCGGCGGGGACCAAGTGCTGGTGGCGCGGGGGCAAGGGATTCCTGTGGTCTACCTGATGAGTCTGTATGCCGAATTTCCCCCGGCGGTCATTGCGAAAGCGGAGACGGGGATCAAAACCGCCACCGACTTAAAGGGAAAAACGGTCGGTCTCCCGTTATACGGGACCAATCTCCTGGCGGTGCAGGCCATCCTGCGCCGGGCCGGTCTTGCGGAGAAGGATGTTCACCTTGTTGATATCGGCTATACCCAGATTCCGTCGTTATTGGAGGACAAGGTGGATGCGGTGGTCGGTTTCGCCAACAACGAACCGATCAAGCTGAAGGCGATGGGGGTGGCGGTCAACCAGATCAACTCCTGGGATTACTTTTCCCTGGTTGGGCACGGCCTGATTACCGGCGCCGGAAAAGTGGAAAAGGCACCGGCGGAGGTGGGTAAAATGGTGCGGGCCAGTTACAAGGGGTTGCAATATGCCCTCGCCCACCCGGAAGAGGCCTTTGCGATCTGCCTGAAGTACCTGCCGGAACTGGGGGAAGAACAAAAGAAGCAGGAATGGGAAGTCTTAAAAGCATCCATGGCTTTATGGGAGAATGATTACACGCGTACGTACGGGCTGGGCCGTTCGGACCCGGCCAGTTGGGAAGATGCCCAGCAGTTGATGATCGAACTGGGCATGATTCCGCAGGCGACGCCGGTTGGCGAGATTCTTAATCTATCGTTCTTACCGGAGTA
The DNA here is from genome assembly GCF_013664685.1 of Capillibacterium thermochitinicola. Taxonomy (NCBI): domain Bacteria; kingdom Bacillati; phylum Bacillota; genus Capillibacterium; species Capillibacterium thermochitinicola. The sequence goes on along the minus strand of NZ_JAAKDE010000012.1, from coordinate 78,143 downwards.
GGAGTTACCTACCGCGGTAACAGAAGCTCCCAAAAAAACTATATACCTTCGCCGGACCATACAGAAACCGCCCGTGCCGGGCGGTTTCTTTTTGGTTTGGTAAGTTGTTGGTAGACCCTGGTTAGTTTCGGAAGAAAACGTGGTTCCCGATCTGAGCGGTGATCGGCTGGGAGCGGACCCATTTGTTCGTGGTTTTGGCCGGGTTGTAAAAACCGATGGCCCCGTTGGAAGGATCCCACCCGTTCAGGGCGTCCTGGACCGCTTTTAGGCTCGTGGCGGTGGGCGGCAAGTTGATCCGTCCATCCATCACCGGACTGTATTGGTAGTATTTTCCCTGGTCCACCTGGTAGATAATCTGGCTAATCGTGTTGGGGTAACGGGGGTCGTTGAGCCGGTTGAGGACGGAAGCGGCCACGGCGACTTGGCCCTCGTAAGATTCCCCTTCGGCCTCCGCCCGGACTAAACGGGCGAGGAGCTCGATCTCCGCTTGGGAAAGGTTGTATTTATTCCCGTAATTCCCGCCGGGCCCCCCGTTGTTTCCGCCGGGATTGGAAGGAGCCGTGCCGGTCGGGATCGTCAAGACTTGTCCGGGATAAATAAAGTCGGAAGAGAGTTTGTTTGCCGTCTTCAGGGCTTGGATGGTGGTACCGAAACGTTTGGCAATCAGGTAAAGGCTGTCGTTGACCCGGACCGTATAGAACTGGCTACCGCCGGAGGGCGCCCCGGGGTTTGGGTTGGTGCTCCCCTGGCCGAGCGGCAGGTAGAGAACTTGTCCGATTTCTAAGTAGTCATGCCAAAGGTTATTGGTGGTGCGTAAGCTGGAGAGCGTAATTCCGTTACGGTTGGCAATCAGGTAAAGGGAATCACCGGGGCGCACCGTATAGGCCGTGGGGATAATCAGGGTTTGTCCGGGATATATCATATTAGAAGCCAAGTTGTTGCCGTTTTTGAGTGTATCGGTGGGGACATTGAAACGACGGGAAATGAGATACAGTGAGTCCCCCGGTTTGACTTGATAGGTTTGGGCGCTGGCGAGAACCGGCAAGAGCATGACCAGCAGGGCCAGCAGGAATGATCCGCACCGGATGTAACGTTTTTTGCCTTTCATCTGCAAACACTCCTCTTTCATGTTGTCGTTTTTGGTCGCCGACGGCAATTAGAGGTGTGATGAAAGTTGGGTCTTCAGCGGCATGGACGACCTGGCATAAAGCATAATTCTTGCTAGAACTGGGTTTTCCTAGTGGGAATTAAAGGGAATCCCATTTCTGATAAAAAACAAATGGTTTGGGATAACCAGTAAAGGCGGTTAGAAAACGGTATGATTGGTTAAAATATTGTCATTAGTAATAATTAATCCGGGTGAGGCGAATTGTGATGAAACTATTCGGCCTAGGTGTTTTGGCGGCCATAACAGGGTTGATCGTCTTCTTCTGCCTGCTGGTGGTGGCCAGCCGGGGATTAATCTCCCTCATCTTCGCGTTTTTGTATAAACGGATTACCACCGATCGTTACTGGAGCAATCTATTTGAAACGTATAATCTGGCGAAAAAGATTGGGCTCGACCGGTTGGTCGAGGCGGAATTGCGATCGGCCCACGGGCAACCGCCGGAGCGGCCCTTTGGGCGCCGCAATGTGGTTTCGCCCTGGCAAGATCTTTATTTTAATCCGGTTTATTTCTACCGCCAGCCGTTGTTGGACTACACGAAAATCGGGACGGAAGTGGTAATTGGCCCGGAGGCCAAGTATCCTTTGAAGATAAGGATCCCGGTGCTGATTGGGGGGATGGCCTACGGGACTGCTTTAAGCGCAAAAACCAAGCAAGCGCTGGCTTTGGGGGCGACCATGGCCGGAACGGCGGCCAACACCGGGAACGGGCCTTTTTTGCCGGCGGAAAGAGCCGCCGCCGAGAAACTGATCATTCAATACGCCCGGGGGAGCTGGGCGAAGGACATGGAGGTTTTGCAAAAGGCGGATGCCGTCGAGATCCAGCTGGGGCAGGGCTTGTGGGGACCGGCCCCGGCCGAGCTCTCCCCCCGCCGCTTGGCCCGCAACCCCCAACTGCGTCACCTTTTAGGCGTAAAGCCGGGGGAAAAAGCGGTGATCCCGCCCCGTTTGTTGGAGGTGAAAACAAACCAGGAATTAAAGGAATTGGTGAGGGCGATCCGGGCGCAAACGGAAGGCGTACCGGTGGGATTTAAACTGGGGGCCACCCAATGGCTCGAACGGGAACTGGAGATCCTGGTCCAGGCCAAACCCGATTTTATTGCCATTGACGGGATGGAAGGGGGGACCCACGGCGGGCTGGGTTCCAGTTTGGACGCTTTGGGTACGCCCACGCTTTACGCTTTGGTGCGGGCGCGACGGTTCTTGGACGAGAAAAATTTGTCAGGCAGGATCTCCCTGTTGATTGGGGGCGGACTCTATACGGGCATAGATTTCCTTAAAGCTTTGGCTTTGGGGGCGGATGCGGTTTTTATCGGGACCATTGCCCTCCTTGCTTTGGTTCATACCCAGGCGGTCAAGGTTCTGCCGTGGGAACCGCCGACCAAATTGATTTATGAAGGGTCAAAACAGAACAACAAGCTCAATATCGATCAAGGGGCGCAAAGCCTGGCTAATTTCTTGAAAGCCGCGGTGCAGGAGATGCAGGTGGCCGCTTTGTGTTTAGGGAAAGAACATCTGAGTGCGGTGGATAAAACGGATCTGTCCACACCCAGCCGGGAACTGGCTGCCTATTTGGGGATCAGGTGGTGCGGGGACCCGGTCGTATAGGAAGCGCCTATAAGACAGGTTGAGTACTTGCCTAATTGAGGGCGAGAATACCGAAAAGGATGAGCTTTAAGGAGCGTGGTATTTACCGGATTTGTTGACCGGATGAGCGTTGGAATTCCCGCAGGATGGCAGGAAAACCCCGTAAAAAAGCGAAATTTAGCAATTGATGGGTTTATTAACTTCGGGGCAAAGGATGAGCGGAATGCGGCAAGAAGGACAACGCAGCAGGTTTGGCCGGGTCCTTGTTTTCCTGTCCTTCCTTTTCTTTGTCCCTCTCCTTACGGCTCAGGAAGAAGCGGAGCTGGAGCGGATCAACCGTTTAATCGAACGGACAAAACAGCAGCTCTCGACCATGAAAAAACAGGAGTCATCGGTCTTGAGTGCTTTGCTCACCGCCCAGCAGGAACTGGATCAGATTGAGTTGGAACTGGAGAGGTTGGACCAAAGATTGCGCCTGGTGCAACGGGAGATCACCAAGTTGGAACGGGAACAGGCCCAGGTGGAACAGGAATTAGCCCGGTTGAATCGCCTCCAACGCGAACGGGCGGATCAATACAACCGGCGTTTGGTTGCGGTCTACAAATACGGTCCGTTGAGTTATTTGGAATTGCTGGTGGCCGCGGAGAATTTTGCGGATTTAATCAGTAAATTCGAGATGGTCTCCTATTTTCTACGGGCCGATGCCCGTTTGATCGCGGAAGTAACGGCGATTAAGGAAGAGATCAGCGCCCACCAAAGAACGCTCCAAGGGAAAAGACGGGAACTGGATCAACAGCGGGCCGCGGTAATTTCCTTGGAAAAAGCTGCGGCGGAGCAGCAGAAACTCAAAGCGGCGCTGGTCAAAAAGGCCGAAGAAGAGCTGAACAAGATCCAGCAGGACCGGAAGAGATTAGAAGCCGCCCTTGATGAGCTGGAAGAGACTTCGCGGCAGATCGAGGCGGAAATTAAACGACGGCAGCAAAAAGAAGCCATGGGCACCGGCAAGCTGATCTGGCCGCTTCCCGTCAAAGGACGGATCAGCTCGCCGTTCGGGGAACGGATGCACCCGATTCTGAAGCAGAAACGGTTCCACTCCGGCATCGATATCGCCGTCCCCACCGGCACCGATGTACTGGCGGCGGACCGGGGGCGGGTCATGATCAGCGGCTGGAACGGCGGGTACGGCTACTTTATCGTAATCGACCACGGGAACGGCCTGGCAACCGCCTATGCCCATAATTCGCGGCTTTTAGTAAAAGAAGGGGATGTGGTGGCCCAGGGGCAAGTGATTGCCAAATCGGGAAGCACGGGCTTGAGTACCGGCCCCCATCTCCATTTTGAGGTGCGTAAAGAAGGGGCTCCCGTTGATCCGGCCGGTTATTTACCGAAGTAAGGGAAAAAAGTCTTGTCGGGCCGACCGGTTGTATATGATATATTAAGAACTGGAAACGAGAACAGAGAAGAATGGTGGTGACCGCAAGATGGGGCTGAAAATGGCGCTGCTCTACGGCGGACAATCGAGCGAACATGAGGTTTCGGTGATGTCGGCGGCTTCCGTTGCCCAGGCGATCCGGGGAAGAATTGAAGTTTTGCCGATTGGGATTAGTAAAGACGGGCAGTGGATCCCCGGGCTCGCTCCGGAGTCGTTGGTGGAAAGGGGTTGCTTCGAGGTCAGCGGCGGTCATGGCGCGGCTGCTGATGCGGACCGGATCGTACAGAACCGGAACGGTTTTCTCCTGGGTTACCTGCGCGAAACGGTTGACTTGGTTTTTCCCCTGCTCCACGGACCAATGGGTGAAGACGGGACGGTGCAGGGGCTCTTGGAATTGGCCGGGATTCCCTATATCGGCGGCGGAGTAATGGCTTCGGCGGCCGGAATGGATAAAGAAATAATGAAAGCCCTTTTTAAACACCATGGTCTTCCTGTCGGTGATTATCTGGTTTTCCGGCGCCACGAATGGGAGAAAGACCGGGCGCGGATCTGCACCGCCATCGAAGACCGGCTGGGCTATCCTTGTTTTGTCAAACCGGCTAATATGGGGTCAAGTGTGGGTATCAGTAAAGCCCATAATCGCGCGGAGTTGGAAGCAGCTTTCTCCCTGGCCTTGAATTTTGACCGGAAAGTAGTGGTTGAGGCCTTTTTGGACGGCTACGAAGTGGAATGTGCGGTGCTTGGCAATGAAGAGCCCCGTGCCTCCGTACCGGGGGAGATTGTCCCGGGGGCGGAATTTTATAGTTACGAGGATAAATACGTGAAAAACGATTCCGAGTTGATTATTCCCGCCCGTCTGACCCCGGAACAAACCGCCGAAGTGCAGGATCTGGCGGTGCGGGCGTTTAAAGCGGTTGATTGTGCGGGAATGGGCCGCGTTGACTTTTTTGTCCTCAAGCGGGACGGACGGATCTTAGTTAATGAGATCAACACGATCCCCGGCTTTACCAAGATCAGTATGTACCCCAAGCTCTGGGCCGCCAGCGGTGTCCCCTATCCGGAGCTGATTGAACGCTTGGCCGAATTGGCTTTGGAACGTTTTCGGGACCGGCCCCGCGGCCGAAAAGCCTAGAAGGATGGCATGTTTAGAGGTAGACCGCAGTGTCTACCTCTTTTTTTGTGGCAGGGTTTACGGTTTTTGTAGGTCAGAAAAGCCGGCGGCCGGTTTTCCTTCGTCTAATTGATATTTATTTGCTTGTTGTTTCGGTTAATTTTTACGGTCCGGAAGAGGGTTTCGCCGGAAAAGGAGGAATAAACAGTATAAACTAATGCAGAAAAGAGGTGCTGCCATGTTGATCAAATGGACCCCCCAATACGCGGTTGGCGTGCCGGAGATCGACCAACAACACCAGGAGCTCTTCAGCAAAGTCAATGATCTTTTGGAAGCCTGTCAACGCGGGGAAGGAAAGCAAGAGATCGGCAATGTGTTGTCTTTTTTGGAGGAGTACGTGAAGATTCACTTTGGGACGGAAGAAAAGGCGATGCTTGATAATGCTTATCCCGAGTATGAACAGCACCGGGCACAACACCAAAAGTTTGTGGAGAATTTTTTGGAATTGAAAGCGAAGTTTGAAGCCGAGGGGGCTGGCATCTGGCTGGTCGCCCACACCAACCGGGTAGTGGTTGATTGGTTGATTAAACATATTATGATGACCGATACTAAACTAGGAAGTTTCCTAAAAAGCAAACAAGGAAATTAAGCATGCGCTTTCTGTGCCGCCGGGAAAAGGCGGCGAGAAGGGGGATGGGTGATGCGGATCACCGTTGCACAACTGAACCCGGTGGTGGGTGATTTGAGCGGGAATCTGGACCGTATCGAGCACCTGTTGGCCGGGGAAGCGGCGGACAGCGATCTTTTGGTCCTGCCGGAACTTTATCTCACCGGATATCCGCCCTTTGGGCTCTTGGAGAAGGAGTGGTTTCGGCAGCAAGCCGTCGCGGCCCTGGAGCGTTTACGTAGTATATCGGCCCGCTACCGGCAAACTGCCATTTTAGTGGGTGCGCCGACACCAACGGAAGCGGGAACTGGAATGGACTGGTACAACTCGGCCCTTTTGTACGCCGGAGGAGAGCTTTTATGGACGCAGCATAAAGCCACGCTCCCCGCCTATGATCTGTTCAACGAGGCGGCTTATTTTCAACCGGGACAACCGGCACCCGTCGTAACGATTAACGGGAAACGCCTCGGCGTATTTATCGGGGAAGACCTTTGGGCACTATCCTCCGCCACGCAAGAGGAGTTGAAGCCGTCATCGTTGCTTACGGAATTGGCCGTGCAAACCGGGTTGATTATTAACCTGGCGGCTTACCCCTATTATTGCGGGTGGGAGGAGAAGCTGTACCGCTTTGGGGCCGCCTGTGCGCAACGCTTCCGGATTCCTTTCCTCTTTGTCAACCAGGTCGGTGCCAATGAAGAGACGATCTTCTGCGGACAAAGCCTTTTGTTCGACGGGGACGGGAACACGCGTTATGTGGCTCCTGCCTTTCAGGAAGCGGTGGCGGCGGTCGACCTTGAGCCGGAAACTTCCTCCGGGGAGGCGTCTACCCCTCCGCCCCGCCCGACGGCGCGACGGATGGTTTACGACGCTCTGGTCCTGGGGATTCGCGACTATGCCCGGAAAACCGGGTTTACCAAGGCCGTGGTCGGCCTCTCCGGCGGGATTGATTCCGCCCTGGTCTGTTGTTTGGCCGCCGAAGCTTTGGGTCCGAAGAATGTCCTGGCCGTGACGATGCCTTCCCCCTACTCCTCCGTCGGCAGCGTGGAGGATTCCCGGGTTTTGGCCCAAAACTTGGGGATTGACTTCCATGTGATCCCCATCACCACTTTTCTCCAGAGTTTTCTCACGGGCCTCCGCCCGTACATCGGCCACCAAAATGATCCGGGGGACACCACGGAAGAGAACTTGCAGGCCCGGATCCGGACCAACATTTTGCTGGCTTTCTCAAATAAATATGGTTATCTGGTGCTGACCGCCGGGAACAAAAGCGAATTGATGGTGGGTTATTGCACCCTGGGCGGCGCTGATCTGAGCGGCGGCCTGGCTGTCCTGGCCGACGTCCCAAAAACCATGGTTTACGAATTGGCAATGGAGGCCAACCGGGAGCGGGAAGTGATTCCGGAGGCGATCATCGCCAAGCCGCCCTCGGCGGAGCTGCGCCCGAACCAGCTGGATCAGGATACTCTCCCCCCCCTACCCCATCCTCGACCGGATTTTGGCGCTCTATCTTGACGAAAACTGGACACCGGCCGAAATCAAGGCGGCCGGTTTCGCGGCGGCGACGGTGGACTGGGTGATCAAGGCGGTTCACCGGAGCGAGTTTAAACGGCGGCAGACGGCCCCCGGTTTGCGGGTAACAACCAATCCGTTGGGACCCAAACGGCGGCTTCCGGTGGCCGGGAAATTTCAAGTTTAAAGCGCCCCGTTCCTCTTGACAAAACGATCAAGGTCGTCTATTATATACCATAGGGGGTATAGTAAGGAGGTGGGAGGAAGGATGGTCCAGCATGGGGTTGATTATATTGACCAGATTTCCGGAGATATTAAAGAAGACCTCTTGAAACGTTTGCGCCGCATTGAAGGCCAGGTGCGGGGGTTGCAACGGATGATTGAAGAGGAGCGTTCCTGTCAGGAAGTGGTCTACCAGGCGGCGGCGGTGAAAGCGGCCGTGGTGCAAGTGGCAATGACGATCTTAAGCAATCAACTGGCAACCTGCCTCGCACAGGAAATGGCCAAGGGGGGTAACCCCGAGGCGGCGGTGAAGCGCTTTACCGAAGTCTTCAAGAAGTTTTACTAATTTAAGGAGGGAAAAAAGATGGCATTGACGTTAAACCAGGACAACTTTAAAACGGAAGTGCTCGACTATAAGGGCGTGGCGATGGTTGATTTTTGGGCACCTTGGTGTGGTCCTTGCCGGATGGTGGCCCCGATCATAGACCAGCTGGCCGAGGAGTATGCGGGAAAAGTAAAGATTGGGAAGGTGAACACCGACGAAAACATGGCCCTTTCCACCCAGTACCAGATCATGACGATCCCAACCATGCTCATCTTTAAAGACGGCAAAGTGGTGGACACCATCAACGGCGCGCTCCCCAAACAGCGGATTGCCGCTGTTCTTGACAAATGGATTTCATAAAAAAAGCCGGTGGCGAAGGGCCACCGCTTTTTTTTATTGATCTTTATTAAAACAGACCGCGGATCTGTTGGGCTAGCCAGGAAAAGAAGGCGCGGATCTGTTGGAGGATAAGCCGGACAAAGCCGGCTTTTTCCACCTCGGCCGTGGTCACCAGTGCTACGCTTTCCCGCAGCGGGCCATCGGCAGTCAGATACTCGTATTGGGTTGGCCCCGTATAAGTGGCGACCAGTCTACCGACTTGTTGGCCTTTGGTGACCGGGGCGGTGAGGCGCTCCGTTTCCAACTGCACTTGCGGTTGGTAGTGCTCGGCTTCGCCTCGCCGGATGAGGAGGGTTAACGGTTTGGCCGTGGCAATACCCACCCGGTTGGTTCTCCCCTTTTGCACCGGGAGATCGGGCTGCTCCGGAACCTGATAACCCGCGGGGACCAGTTCTTTCCGTTCAAAGTTGTTAAACCCGTAATCCAGCAGTTTTTTGGTTTCCTGGAAACGGTCGGCGTAGGAACGACTATTCATCACTACAGAAATGAGGCGGCGATCATTCCGCTGGGCGGTGGCGGTAAAACAATAGCCCGCCAGGGCCGTCGAGCCGGTTTTTAACCCGTCGATCCCTTCGTAGCCGTAAATCAGTTCCGGTAACATCCAGTTCCAGTTGTCCATGCGAATAGCATCCGGAGTGTCGGGACGGAAGGTTTTCCGGGGGATGCTAGCGACGTTTAGCACTTCCGGATAATCCTGCAGGATACGCAGGGCAAGTAACGCCGTATCTTTGGCGGAAGCCAGATTTTCCGCGTCGGCCGTCCCGGCCGGGTGCATCCCGAATAAATCTTTATTGTTTAAACCGGTGGAATTGACAAAGGTGAAGTTTTTCATCCCCAACTCTTTTGCTTTGGCGTTCATCAGGCGTACGAACTCGGTTTCACTGCCCGCCAGTACTTCCGCCAGGGCGATGGTTGCGCCGTTGGCCGAATAGATGGCCATTGCTTCGTAAAGTTCCCTGATGGTGTAATGCTCATTCCGGCGGAGCGGAACATTGGAGAGGGAGAGATTCTGGGAAACACGGTACGCATATTCGCTGATACTGGTCGTATCTTCCCAGGAGATTTGTTGATTGTTGATGGCTTCCAGGATTAAATATTCGGTGAGAATCTTTGACATGCTGGCCATGGCCAAAGGTTGGTCCGCGTTTTTCTGGTAGAGAATCATTCCGGAAGCGGCGTCGACCAGGATTGCGGCTTCCGCCTGGATCCGGAGCGGATCAGAAGTCTGGGCCCAGGTTGATAAGGTTGATGCGATAAGTAACGTTCCAATGAGAAAGAGCGTCGCCCACCGTTTACTGCGTGTCATTTGCATTGCTAATCACCCCCTTGAGCTCAAATCTTGTGATGCCCTAAAAATGATTATAACATATGGGCGGGGCGGGAGGATCGGGTTTCCGGGATTGGTAAATATTGGAGGAAAACCGGCCTCCATCACCTTTTGTTATTTAAGTAGTCGCCCACGCTGGTGAACACCGTCTAGCGCAGGGTGTTAATTTCGCACCAGGTGGGCGACAAAAGTGAAGCTTATTTGTTTTTAACCTGTTCGCGGTCGCGAAAGAGCAAGGTCAGGCACCAGAGTCCGGCCAGACCAACGAGGGTGTAGATGATCCGGCTGACCATGGAATCCATCCCGCCAAACAAGTTGGCGACCAGGTCGTACTGGAACAGGCCGACCAAGAGCCAGTTGAGGGCACCGATGATCACGAGAATCAACGCTAACCGGTCCATAATTTACCCTCCTTTCTCCATTTTATTCCTTTATATTTGGGCGCAAGGTAAAAATAGTTATTTTTACCGGTACTTTATCCCTCACCCCCTTTCAGGCTTTCCGGCAGGATTTGTTGGGGTTGGATAAAGAAGAAGGCCAAAACCGCAATGCCGGCCACGCACCCGACGTTGCTCCAGAAGATGAGCGGCGCGCCGTACTTGGTGGCAAAGCTGAACAGGGGAGGCCCGATGGCAACCCCAAAGAAGCGGACTGTTCCGTACAGGCAGGTGACCAGTCCCCGCTCGCTGGTGGGCGCGGAAGAAGTAATCAGGGTGTTCAGGGCGGGCAAGGCCATCCCGGTGCCCGTGCCGATCAAGGTGGCAAAGATTGTTTTAGTGACGATGCCATCACCCAGCGGGAAGCAGAATAGACCCAACGCCACGAGGGCAAGGCCGCCGAGGATGGTTCCTTTCATGATCTTTACCATCTGCTGTTTGAGGACAATCCCAAAAATATAGGACGTGACCGCCATCGCCAGGACAGGAACGGCAATAATTAAACCCCGGTGGAAGGTCTGAAGGTGAAATGTTTTTTCCAAGAGATCCGAGAAGTAACTTAACAGTCCGAAGAGGGAGAAAAGGACGATGAGACCGCAGAGGAAGGCAATCCCCAAGTTTACTCCTTTATCCTTGAGAATCTGGAGGAGATTGGTGAAATAGGAGGAAAGGGGTTGCGCCTGCTGCTTGGCGTTTGCTTCTTTGGCAATGAACAGGATGGCGAGGGCAATCGGTAAAGCCAGGATTCCATAGACAAAGAACGGCATGTACCAAGCGATTAAAGCGATGGCCGCCCCCGCCAGCGGACTGACGACCTTCCCCAGTCCGTTGGCCGCTTCTAAAAGGCCCAGGACTTGAGCCCGTTCGTTGTCTTGGATCAGATCGCCCGACAAGGCCATGGCCAGCTGGTAGGTGCCCCCGGCCCCAATGCCCTGGATGATCCGGGCGCCCAAAATGTAAGGATAGGCGTTTTCTTTAAAGAGCAAAGCGGCAGCGCCGGCGAGCAGCCCGCCCGTCCCGTAGATAATGAGGGCGGGGACCATGACAATCTTCCGCCCGACGTGGTCGGAGAGCATTCCGGCGAAGGGAATCGTCAGTCCGGCCGGGATCGAGAAGGCGGTGATCAAGAGACCGACTTGCAAGAGGGAAACGTCCAAAGCCTTTTGGATGGCGGGGAGCACCGGAATTAACATTGAATTCCCCAAAACCATAATAAACGGGACGGCAGCCAAAACCCCGATTGTTGGTTTGACTTTTGCATCCATTTTGGATCCTCCTTTTTTCGCGGGGGCGGCATAACAATCTTAGTGTACCAAGGAAAGGATTTTCTTAAACCAATCACGCAAAGAAAACGCCGGGGCCGGGCGCGGGCAAAAGTGGAATAGTTTACCGGAGCCATGCATAATTTGAGGATAAGGATGGTGAGGACAATGTGGAAGTACCTTCTTTTTTTTCTTGGTCTCTGTCTGCTCTGTGCTCCGGTCCAAGGCCAGGTAGGCGGTGCACAACGGCCGGTCGAAGTTTATTTTGAGGCGGTTGATCCGGCAGGGGATGACTACGGGCCGGGAAGTTATATCTACCCCCGCAATCTGGCCTTCCGGCCGTATGAAGGCCTTTACGACCTGTTGTGGTTCCGCGTCGCCGGTGACGGCGAGCAGTTGTTCTTTGATCTTCGGATTAAGCAAGTGACCAACCCCTGGAACGCACCGGAGGGCTTTATCCATCCGGTGATCCATATTTACCTCGACACGCGGCCCGGTGGGAGAACCGCCCCGTTAAGTGAGGCGCTGGGTGTCAAGATGGCACCGCAGTACGGGTGGGAATTTGCGCTGGTGGGCGTGGGCTGGGAAAGTAGCCGGTTGGTTTATTTAAGCGGCGATCAAACTTTGGTCGAAACCGACCTGACCGCAGTCTACCTGCCGGATCAGAACATCATTCGTTTATCGGTACCCATGGCGGTGGTGGGCCGGCCGCAGAAAAGTTGGCGCTACTATGTGTTGGTCGGTGCTTATGATGGTTTTGGCCCCGGTTTTCTCCGGGAGATCCGGACCGAACCCGGCGACTGGCACTTTGGGGGGGGCGACAACGGACGCGGCACCCCGGGTTCTTGACTTGTTGGCACCGGAAAGGGGAAAATATGCGCAGGAAAGACAGTTGCGACCGGGGAAGGACGGGCCGCCGGTGATCTATCCGGTCAACATGAAAAAAGGCCTCCCTTGGGGTTATTTGGGGGCGGCCGGTTTGGTGCTTCTCCTCGGCGGAGTCCTCAAGCGCCGGATGGTGATTACCGGTTTTTGGCTGAAAGGCACGGCCTTTGGCGACAAGAGCAAACCAGGAAAAGATGAGAAATAATCTCAGGATAACCTGAAATTGGGTATAGTTTTTTCCTCCCCGCTGAATACTAAAGGGGGAGGGAACGCAATGTTTGCCGAGAAGAAGGATTTAATCAACAATTTATTGAACCAACTTTTAAAAGTGGAAGACTACCAGAAAAAACGGGCGGAAGAAAGATATTGGCGCCTGGTCGAGGAGGCCAAAAGAGACTGGCAGGAGGCGCGGGTCTACTTTAATTCCGTTACCGATCCCGAATTGGTCGATCACGCCATTTATGCCTTGAGCGCGGCCGAGAAACGCTATGTTTATTTACTGAAAAAGGCCCGGGAGGAGCGGTGTTTTCAGGAAAAGTTTTTGGTGGAAGGGAAAGGGTTCTTTTTGGGGGAGGAGGTTTGAGTGTCGTTCGAAGTTTTGCTGGTGTATTTTCTCTTGTTGCTGCTGGTTGCTTTCGGGGGGAAGTACCTTTCCTCGCCGCTCCAGTTTGGTCTGGAGCTTCTGTTTAAAGGCGGAAGCGGTTTTCTCCTCCTTTTTGGCTTTAACCTTTTGACCCGTTTTACCGGGTACTATTTACCATTGAACCTTTATACCATTTTTTACTGTGGTTTCTTGGGCCTGCCCGGCTTAATCTCCTTATGTTTTTTGAAGACCTGGTTGTAGAGGAAAAAGGCACACATTGGCGATCCCGGGAATATTATTATCCCGGTGGGGTGTTGCGCAAATGGACGATAAGGTTTCTTGCTCTTTTTGCGGTCAGATAACCTGTGGCGGACTGCGGATCCACGGGGAGGTGATCTGCCCGGCCTGTGAAAAGCGACTGGCCCAGTTAAACGTGGCTGATGAAGATTATCCCCAGTGGCTTGCCGGTTTTCGTATTCTCTGGCATAAATGGTTGAAAGGAATGTAAGGAACCTGGTTTTCGGGACCAGGTTTTTTTATTCCCGCGGCCGGAAAAAAGGAAGCAGGGGTCTTTTTGTCGAAAAAATTAATGAAAAAATGAAAATGGCCCGTGGACGGGGAGATTTAGAGACAAAGCAAGGAGTAAACATGAAACAGGGTATTTTTGTAACATTTGAGGGGATCGACGGGTCAGGAAAGTCCACGCAAGCACAGATGTTAGCGGCCCGCCTTACGGCGGAGGGTGTCCCCACGGTCATCACCCGGGAGCCGGGGGGGGACGGTGCTGGCCGAAAAGATCCGTGAACTTCTCCTTTTTCCCGAGGAAGATCTGGCCCCGGAGACCGAGGTTCTCCTTTACGCGGCAGCCCGGGCGCAACATGTGCGCCAAGTGATCCGTCCGGGGCTCGCCCGGGGCGCGGTGGTCATCTGTGAGCGGTTTACCGATTCCACCCTGGCCTACCAAGGATTTGCCTCTGAGAACGATCCGGAGCTGATTCGAAAGCTGAATACTTTTGCCACCGGCGGCCTGGTACCCGACCTCACCTTTTTACTTGACATCACGCCTGAACAGGGCTGGTCCCGGGTGCAGGAACGGAGCAAAAACAATGGAACGGACCGGATTGAAGCCAAGGGCCTCGCTTTTCAAGAGAAAGTCCGTCAGGGCTATCTACGGCTGGCGGCCGCCGAGGCCGCACGGTTTTGTTTGCTTAACGGTTCCGATCGGGCAAAGGAGGAACTTCATCAGCAAATCTGGGCGCACTTCTTGGCAAAGTTCCCCTGGGTCCCGGTGGGAAAGGAAGGGAAAGGAGGATCATAAATGTTACTACTGATCGCTGTGGTTCAGGATCAGGACGTTAATCGTCTGCTCACTGCTTTGCTGGAGAAAGGCTACCGCGCGACCAAACTGGCCAGCACCGGCGGGTTCCTTCGTCAAGGGAATACCACCTTATTAATCGGGGTCCAAGAAGAACAGGCCGAAGAGGTTAATTCGATTATCAAAGGGATCTGCCGGACCAGGAAAGGGTTGGTCAGCCCGATGACGGCGGTCGACCAGACCTTGAACACCTACATCCCGACCCCGGTCGAAGTAGAAGTCGGCGGGGCGACCGTATTCACCCTGAAAGTTGAGTCTTTTGAAAAGTTTTAGGAGTGAAGAGGAATGCGGATTAAAGGAATCGGGACCGAATCGTCTTCCCCCCTGCCCGAGCGGGGCGAATTAATCCCGGAGCACGAGGGCAAAGTGGCCTTTAAGCAGATTCTGAGGACCGCCGGTGAACAGGAGGCAACCGGTTGGGATCAGCTTTTAAACCGGGTTGATGAAGCTGCGAAAAAACTGGTAAACCAGCCGAGCATGGCCACCCTCCGTTCCTACCGGGCGGCGGTGCGTGACTTTATGAAGAAAGCAATCAGCGGCAGTTACCAAATGAAAGGCGAGAGCCGCTGGGACCGGCGGGGTAACCGCCGGGTGTTCTGCGTGGTGCAGAAGATCAACCAGGCACTGGAGGAGTTAACAACGGCGGTTTTAGAGAAAAACGCCGAGACGATCACGCTGATGGCGAAGATCGATGAGATCCGCGGTTTATTGATCGATCTGTACTACTGACCGGCATTTTAAGGCAAGCTTTTTCCGTTGTTTCCGGAACCCGATTCCGTTACAATATTAATTGGCGGTAATGACAAGCAACGAAAGCCAAGGAGAATGATTGTGGCCGAGATAATAGCAAACCGGCGTTTTGCCGAACTGCAAAGGATCTTTGCCAGTGGGAAGGCCAGCCATGCTTATCTGTTCCTGGGGCCCCTGAACCGGGAAAATGAAGAGGGGATCCGGCGTCTTGCCCAAACTCTGCTTTGTGCGGCGGAAGCAGAGAAACCTTGTGGCCATTGTCGCGCTTGCCGGCTCATGGAACAAGGAAGTCACCCGGATTTCCGGGTGGTGGTCCCCGAGGAGGGAAAGATCAAGCTGGAAGAGGTACGGCAAATCTGTTACGATGCTCTCCTCAATCCCTATCTTTCCGCGGGCAAAGTTTATTTTTTTCAGAAGTTTGAAGCCCTGACCGAAGTGGCAGCCAATGCGTTCCTAAAAACACTGGAGGAGCCGCCGCCCGCCGTTTATTTTCTCGCGTTGGCCGAGGATGAACGGGGCGTTCTGCCTACGATCCGTTCCCGGATGCAACGGGTCCAGCTGGGCGGTGTTGGGCCGGAGGGCGGTTCCCCCTTGGCGAGCGGGGCGGATCTCCCCGTCTCCGATCTGGGGGCGCTTTTGCGGTGGGCGGAACAGTTAAGCAGTACCGACCGGAACCAAGTGGATCTGTATTTACAAGGGCTGCAAGCCCACTTCCGGACCGCCTTATTGGCGGCGGCCGACGCGGGGAAGGACACGCAAGCTTTAATCCGGGTCAACGCCGCTCTTCAGCAGGCCCGGGCGTACACGGCGGCCAACCTTAACCTCCGCCTTTTACTGGAGGACTTGTTTCTTACCATCTACGAAGAGTTGGGAGCAGGTCCGCGGCACTAACGGTGGTATCAAGCCGGAAAGGAGGGAGCAGAATGGAAGAAACCAAACAGACGGTGGAAGACATGAAACAGTCGACCGAAGAAGTAAAACAGACGACAGACGAAGAAGACCAAATGACGGAAGAGGAAAAGACGGAGGAAACAAAACAGACGACGGAAGAAACGGAACAGGCGACGGAGAGTTCTCCGGCGGAAGCATATACAGTCGTTGGGGTCCGGTTTAAACGGGCCGGCAAAATTTACTATTTTGACCCGAACAACTTGGATTTAAAGCCCGACCAGGAAGTGATCGTGGAAACGGCGCGGGGTTTGGAGTACGGCACGGTGAAGATCGGACCGAAGGTGGTCCCGGCCACCGAGATTACCCCGCCGTTGAAAAAGGTGATCCGGGTGGCCACGGAGAAAGACAAAGCCCAGTACCTTGAGAATAAAAATAAGGAAGCCGACGCCTTCCGGATCTGTCTGGAGAAGATTAAACAACACGGTCTCGAGATGAAGCTGATTGATGTGGAATATACCTTTGACCGGAATAAAGTAATCTTTTATTTTACGGCGGACGGCCGGGTTGATTTCCGGGAACTGGTAAAGGATCTGGCTTCGGTCTTTCGGACCCGGATTGAGCTCCGCCAGATTGGGGTGCGGGACGAGGCGAAAATGATCGGGGGCTTGGGCCCTTGCGGACGTTCTCTATGTTGTGCGACGTTTTTAGGGGAGTTTGACCCGGTTTCGATCAAAATGGCCAAGGAACAGAACCTGTCGCTTAACCCGACGAAGATCTCGGGGATCTGCGGCCGCCTAATGTGTTGCCTCAAGTTTGAATCCGACGCTTACCGGGAGAGCAGCCAGCTGCTGCCGGCCGTGGGCAGCAGGGTGGAATACCAGGGAAAAGAAGCGACGGTAGTCCAGATCAATATGTTAAAGGAAACACTGGTGATTCAGTTACCCGACGGGGAGCCCTTTGAGGTCCCCCTGGGCGAGGTTAATTTTTAGAAGGAAAGAAGATTGATGGAAAGGGAAAGACGGATGATATCATCCGTTTTTCTTGTTTTGGTTAAGCGGAAGTTAAACTTTACTATGCTGAGGAGGATCAGCGAAAACGGCTTGCATAAATATAAGTCGTAGGTTATAATTAATACAACGATTTAATAAATAACAAATTGCACTTTTTAAATTTTAAAGCTGAAGATCCAAGAGAGTGGGGGTTTATAATGAAAAAGAAGTCCTTGTTGTATGGTCTAATTGCGCTTGTGGTAATTGTCGTAGTCGCTCTGGTTGGGTTCAATGTTTTCGGCCCCAAAAAGGAGACGGGGACCAAGCCCAGTGGCGGGGTGCTCGTTGTTGGTTGCGACGCGGCGTTTCCTCCCTTTGAGTATCTGGACGAGGAAACCGGTGAACTCCTCGGTTTTGACCTTGACCTGATGCGGGCGATTGGTGCCGAGTTAGGAATGGAAGTCGAGATTAAGAATGTATCCTGGGATGGGATCATCCCCGGGCTGCTCAGCGGGAACTACGATGTGATTGCTTCCGGGATGACGATTACGGAGGAGCGGAAAGAAGTGGTTAACTTCTCCGACCCGTACATCAATGCCGGTCTGGTCATTGTGACCCGTGCGGGCGATAACCGCATTAAAGGGCCGGAAGATTTGGCCGGAAAACGGTTGGCCGTGCAGATTAACAGCACCGGTGACCTGGCCGCCACCGAGATGATGGAAAAAGGGATTGCGATTGCGTCGATTAAAAGATTTAACCAAGCGACCGATCCGTTCCTGGAGCTGAAGAACGGAGCCGCCGACGCCGTGGTGATGGATCTACCGGTGGCCGGTGCGCAGATTAAAGCCAACCCCGGGCAATACCAGATCGTTGGTGAAGCTTTTACGACCGAAGAGTATGGGTTGGCCCTCCGGAAGAGCGACACCGAATTGTTGGCCAAAATTAACCAGGCTTTGGCGACCCTCAAGGCCAACGGAACCTACGATGAGATTTACCGCAAATACTTTGGTGAATAATTATAAAAGAAAAAAGGCGAAAAGGCAGCCGACGGCTGCTTTTTCGATTCTAAGCAGCAAACTTGGTTTTTTCTCCCAGTACCTATCGGGCTTAGCGCGCTGTGAGGATTATGCCCCGACGCCAAAATATTGGCGGTCACCGCGGACTGGGGAGAGCGCCAACGAAGGAGAGGACGTAATGAATTATACCTGGGATTTAAGTGTAATGGTTCGCTTCCTGCCCGTCCTGCTGGAAGGGGCGGTTTTGACCATCCAGCTGACCTGTATTGCGGTGGGAATGGGGATCCTGATCGGAACATTTGTGGGGATTGGCCGTGTCTCCCAGAACAAGCTGATTTTTATGTTAAGTTCGATTTATGTCACCTTTATCCGGGGGACGCCCATGTTGGTCCAGCTCTATTTGGTTTATTTTGGCCTTCCCGCCTATTTCGGGACGATTCCGCCGCGGATGGCGGCGATCATTACCCTGTCGGTCAACAGCGGCGCCTATGTGGCGGAGATTGTACGGGCCGGGATCCAATCGATCGACCGGGGACAGTTGGAAGCCGCCCGCTCACTGGGGATGACCTACTCCCAAGCCATGCGGTATGTACTCATCCCGCAGACCTTTAAGCGGATTATTCCACCCTTGGGGAACGAGTTTATTGCCATGCTCAAAGATTCTTCGATTGTTTCCGTTATTGCCCTGGAAGAGTTGGTGCGGAAAGGCTCGATGATCGCCGGGCGCACCTTCCGTGCTTTTGAGATCTGGACCGCTGTGGCCTTGCTTTTCTTGTTCATGACGCTTCCCATCACCCAGCTGGTTAATTACACGGAGAGGAGGCTGAAACAGAATGATTAAGGTCGTCAACTTGCATAAACGCTTCGGCTCTCTTCGGGTTTTAAACGGCATCACCAACGAGGTGAAGGAAGGGGAAGTCGTCTGTGTGATTGGGCCCAGCGGTTCGGGGAAAAGCACCTTTTTGCGCTGCCTCAACCTGCTGGAGATCCCCGACGGCGGCCAGATTTACTTCGACGGGGTCGAAATTACGGATCTGAAAAAGGTCGATCTCAACCGGATCCGGACTGAAATGGGGATGGTTTTCCAACGGTTCAACCTGTTTCCCCATATGAACGTGGTTGAGAACATCTGCCTGGCCCCGCTGAAGGTCCGGAAATGTTCGCGGGAGGAGGCGGAGGCCCGGGCTTACGATCTGTTGCAAAAGGTCGGGTTGAAGGACAAAGCCCTCGCTTACCCGGATACCCTCTCGGGTGGACAACAACAGCGGGTGGCGATCGCCCGGGCTTTGGCGATGCAACCGAAAGTGATGCTCTTTGACGAGCCGACTTCCGCGTTGGATCCGGAGATGATCAAGGAAGTCTTGGACGTAATGAAGGCTTTGGCCAAAGACGGGTTGACCATGGTGGTGGTCACCCATGAAATGGGTTTTGCCCGCGAAGTTGCCGACCGGGTGTTGTTTATGGATGATGGGTTGATCATTGAAGAGAACACCCCGGAAAAGCTTTTCAATGCACCGCAAAATGAACGGACCAAACTCTTTTTAAGCAAGATCCTCTAAAGGAATGGTAATCTGCCGCCCGCGTTCAGTAGCGTACCAAAAAAGACCGTTGCCGCCCGCAACGGTTTTTTTATGGCTTGGGCAGGTGAAGAAACTTGGTTTTGAATAAAAAGAACCATTTGGTACCGGGCACGACGGTAAAGAAGGTTTCTTTCAGCAATAAACAAAAGAGCAGGGCTTGGCTGATGGTCAGCCCCCAGGCGGCACCCGCCAGTCCGAAAGCGGGTAATGGGACAAAGGCGGCCGTAAGGCCGGTCTTCACGAAGATCAAGACCAGGGTCGCCCGGAGCAAAAAGAGTTGTTTCCCAAGGCCTTCCGCCACGGGGATTAACAGATTGTTCATGATTATGAAGGGAAGGGCCGGCAGGAGATAAGGGAGATAGCGGGTGGCGTTGGTAGTCCGGTAGAGTAATAGGGATAATGGCCGCGCAAACTTGAGGAGGAGAAGACACGCGCCGAGGGAATAAAGGAGGGCGCCGCCTAAAAGACAGCGCAGCTTCTGAAAATAAACCGGAAGCTTGTTTTTGACGGTGGCGCGGGCGGTGGCGGGAAGGATTAAAGTGGAAACGGGGGAAAATAAGAACAGCGGAAACAGGAGGAACGGGGTGGCCATTTCCCAGTATTCGCCAAGGTCATGGGCAATTTGGGTCTGGCTGAGTCCGCCCTTTGCCAATAACTTGGGCAGGAGGATGCTTTCGGCGATGCGCGCCAGGGACAAGATTAACTGCTGGGCCATTAGCGGGAAGGAAGAACGCAGTAAAGGGAGGAGCTTCCGCCCGGAGACCGGTTGGGCGGCCGCGTTGACCAGGGAGGGGCGGATACGGTACCGGTCATAAAGGAAAAGGGCAGTAAAACAAGTGACTTCGCCCAGCAGAAACCCTATGGCCAGGATCCGCCCGGCCGTTTCCACCCGCAACGGAGGGCGGGGACCGGTAAGGAGGAAAAGGAGAATAAAGACGGTTTCGCCGAAGGTCTCGGTGAGATCCGCAAAGGCCAGGGGGGCAACGCGGTCAAGACCATGAAAATACCCCCGGTACACCAGGCAAAGACAGTGAAAGATGAGGGCAAGTGCATAATATTTCAGCAGCGGACCGGTCCGGAGGTCATTATAAAGGAAGACGCCCAGCGGGGTGGCGAACAGGAAGAGGAGGCCGGAGACGATGGATGCGGTGGCGGTCACCAGGATGAAGACTTTTTTTTTTGGCCTGCCGGATCCAGGCGGTGTTTTTTTTTTGCTTGTTCGATGGCGATTAAACGGACGAAAGCGGTGGGCAAGCCCATGGTAATGAGCAGGCTCAACAGCCGGTAAAAGGGGGAGATCATGCCCAGGAGACCGAAGGGTTCAGCGCCGAAACAACGGAGGAGAAAAAGACGGTAGATCTGCCCGTAAACACGTAACAGCAGGCTGGAGAAGGTAAGGAGCACATACTTTTTAAAATGGGGTCGGAGCGCTGCTTTCATCAAAACCAAGCCCCTTTGCGCACGCTTTTCTTGACGGCCGCTTTGGTGGCTAATGATATAAAACTATGAATCTTTGCTCCTCTTCATGCAGGATTTCATCAAAATCTAATGAATAAATATAAAGGGACTCGAGGGAAGTGGAACTGAGGTGTAATTATGAAAAAAATAGGCGTATTTCCGCTTTTTGAGAAACCGGAAGCGGCTCGGGTTGCCCGTAAACTAATCCACCTCTTGGCACAGGCTGGTTTTCAGGTGGTTATGGAAGAAGAAAGTGCCGCGCGTCTTGACGCCGCCGAACTGGGCTGCCGGAAAGAGGATTTGCCGGCCCAGCTGGACTATGGAGTGGTTCTGGGCGGCGATGGCGCGCTTTTGTCGCTGGCCCGGCGGCTTTATCCCTGGGAGATTCCGATCTTCGGTATTAACCTGGGGCATTTGGGTTTTTTAACCGAAGTGGAAGATAAAGAGCTGGAAAGCGCCGTGGAAAAACTCCGCAGGGGCGAGTTTGTGGTAGAAAACCGGATTATGGTCAACGCGGAGGTGACCAGTGCCGGCAAGCAGCGGGCTTGTCTGGTCGGGTTGAATGATATTGTGATCAGTAAAGGCCTGTTCTCCCGGATGCTCCGGCTCGAACTGCTTATTGATGGGTTTTTTACCGGCATGTTGGCGGCGGACGGATTGATTGTGGCCACGCCGACCGGCTCCACGGCCTACTCCTTATCGGCGGGCGGACCAATCGTTTCCCCGCAGTTGTCGGCGTTGGTACTGACCCCGATCTGTGCCCACTCGCTCTTTAACCGGCCTTTGGTGGTGGACAGTAACGCGGTCATTGAGATTAAATTTACGGCACCCCCCCACGAAGTGCTGCTCACCGCCGATGGCCAGGAATGCCTGGGCTTGGAGGCTGAAGATGGGATCAAAATCTACACGGCACCGCACCGGACCAAGTTTATTCGTTTTAAGGAGAAAAGCTTTTATCATATTTTGCGCGAAAAGGTTAAAGAAGGAAAATTGTAAAGCTTTTGCGTTGTAAAACGCAGCAAAGGAAAAGGGAGGGTGAAGCATGAAAGCCCGTCGCCACGGTTTGATCCTGTCGATCATTAAGGAAAAACCGATCGAAACCCAAGAAGCGCTTGGTGCAGCGTTGAAAGCCGAAGGGATCGAAGTGACCCAGGCCACCCTTTCACGGGACATCAAGGAACTTGGCCTCATCAAAGTGCCAACGCCCAGTGGCGGCTACCGTTATTCGCTGCCTTTGGACCGCAGTTTTCCCGATCTTTTAAAGCGGGCGGAACGGATGTTTGAGGGTGCGGTGATCAGTATTGACCACACCGATAATCTGATCATGATCAAAACAACCAGCGGGGCCGCCCATGGCGTGGCGGCGGCTTTGGATGATTTGGATTTGAGCGAGGTAATGGGGACAATCGCCGGGGACGATTCGATTCTGGTGATTGTCCGGCGGAAAGACCAAGTCGAGCAAGTACTGGAGCGGTTGTATAAGCTGAGGAGGTAAGAGGATGCTGCGCGAGCTGATGATCGAAAACTTTGCCCTGATTGACCGGTTAAGCCTGGAGTTTGGGCCAGGGTTTAATGTTTTGACCGGCGAGACGGGTGCCGGGAAATCGATCATAATTGATACGGTCAGCTTGCTTTTGGGGGGACGTTCTTCTTGGGAACAGATCCGGGCCGGAGCCGAATCGGCCAGGATTGAAGGGGTGTTTGAACTGGAAGAGCGTCCGGAGATCGACAACCTCCTTGCCGGCTGGGGGATCCCGGTGGGCGACGACCGCCTCCTGGTGGTCAGCCGGGAAATTAAAATGTCGGGGCGCAGCCGTTGCCGGATGAACGGCCAAAATGTGACCGTCCTCACCCTCAATGAGGTCGGTCGTTTACTTATGGATATCCACGGCCAGCATGAACACCAGTCCCTGTTCTCCCCCGTTTTCCAGCGGGCGCTTTTGGACCGGTTTGGCGGGGAGCATTTAAAACAAGAAGCCGCCCGGGTGGCGGAGTTATACACCAAATGGCAGGGGGTTAAGAAGGAGCTGGCCGACCTGGAGATGGACGAAGCCGAGGAAAAGCGGCGGGTGGAATTGTACAGTTTTCAGTTGCAGGAGATTGAAGCCGCCCGGTTGCAACCGGGAGAAGAAGAAGAATTAAGCCGGGAGCGGAATCTCCTGGCCGGCGCCGAACGGCTTTATACATATGTTTCCGAAGCTTACCACCGTTTTTACGGGAGAGACGACGGGGGCGCCATCCTGGATCATTTGGGGACCAGTGTTGAAGCCCTGAGCAGAGCAGCGGAGATTGATCCCCAACTAAGACCGTGGGTTGAGACGGCAAACCGGGTGGCCTGCGAGGTCGAAGAAGTGGCCCGGGAGCTTCGCGCCTACCGGGATCAGATCACTTTTGATCCGGAACGCCTGAACCAGGTGGAAGAACGGCTGGATGAGATTGCCAAGTTGAAAAGGAAGTACGGCCCGGGAATCCCGGAAATTCTGGATTACGCGGCGAAATTACGAAAGGAACTGGCTTCCCTCAGCGACCGTACCGCACGGCAGCAGGAGCTCACGCAGCAGCTGGCCACCCTGGAAGCGGAATTAGGCCGGGCCGTACAGGCCCTTTCCGCTTTGCGGCGGGAGACGGCAGACCGCTTGGAGACGGCCGTTATGGAGCAACTGCACGAGGTGAATATGGGAAAAACCGTCTTTAAAGTGGCGTTGAACCGGATTCCCGATCCCCGGGACGGGCTTGAAATAAATGGGGAAAAAGTTGCGGTGGGCAAGGACGGTATCGACCAGGTGGAGTTTATGGTGGCCCCGAACCCCGGGGAAGGCCTGCGGCCTTTGGCGCGGATCGCGTCCGGCGGTGAGCTCTCCCGGTTAATGTTGGTGCTGAAGGTGATTTTGGCCGAAGCCGACCAGATTCCGGCGATGGTTTTCGACGAAATTGACACTGGGATTGGCGGGCGGACGGCGCAGGCGGTGGCGGAGAAGCTTTTACTTTTAGGCTGTACCCACCAGGTGATCTGTGTCACCCATCTGCCCCAGATCGCCAGTCTGGCCCATCACCATTATTATATTGAAAAAACAACGCACGACGAACGGACAACGATAAAGGTCCGCGCTTTGGACCAAGAGGAACGGGTGGAGGAACTCGCCCGGATGCTTGGTGGTGCGGAGGTGACAACAACCACGCGCGAACATGCCCGTGAGATGCTGCAGTTGGCAGCGACCCTGCGTTCGGACAGGAACAGAACATAGTTTGTCCCGCAACCTTGACGACGCTCAGGACCTAATGGGTGACGTGAGGTGAAAAGGATGCTTAACGAACTCTCAAGGCAGCAAAGGAGGGTTCTCCTTCTGCTGGTAGCCGCGATTCTCCTTGGTGCGGGCCGGTTGGGCTTTCGTGCCCTCTCCCGGGGGGATCTGGAGGTGCATCTGGTGGCGCCGGTAAACGTGGCTTGGCCCGGCCCGGTCCGGGGGGGGAACGGAACTGGTTGTCGGGCGGGCGGGGGCCATGACCCCTCCGGACGAAAGCGGACCGGCGGCGGGGGCACAGGGGGAACCGGCCGAAGAAACGGCACCGCCTGCCCCCGGCGACCAGGCGGTGGAAGAGGAAGCGGCTTCCTTCCGTCTTGATCCGAATACGGCCAGCTACGAAGAGTTGCAGACTTTACCGGGGATCGGACCGGTCCTGGCCGCCCGGATTATTGAATACCGGGAGACGATGGGTAAGTTCCGGACCATCGACGATCTGCTGGCGGTGAAGGGGATCGGCGAAAAAACACTGGCCAAAATCCGGCCTTATCTTGTGATTAAAGAATGACCTCCCGCTCCCCTCTCCTGTGGGCCCCCTTTTTCCTGGGCGGCGGGATCATCACCGGATGGTACAGCGGATGCTGGCGGACGGCCATCTTTCTCCTTATTGTTATCGGCCTTGTCCTGTTCCTTGGCGGGTGGCGGTTCCAGCGGCGCAAAGGAACCGGACTTGTTTTTTGTTTGCTTTTGGGGGTTATTTTAGGCGGGACCGAAGCCATGCTCCACCTTCGTTACCGGGCGGTCCTTGACGACCACTACGGGCAGCTGGTTGAGGTGGCCGGGACGGTCCTTGAGACCCCGGCCCCGTGGCGCGAGGGTTTAAGGTTTGTTTTTCGGGTCGAAGCACTGTCCGGCGCAGATTTAACCGTCCGGCCGAAAGTAGAAGTGTTCCTGCCGGTCCCGGGGACCTATCACTATGGTCAGCGTCTGGCGCTCAAGGGCCGTTTGTTCGGCGCCGAGCAACATGCCGGTTCGGAATGGGTCCGGGAACGGATTACCGGCGGGCTACTGGTCCAAGGCTTGCCGACGGTGTGCGGCCGTGGGAAGGTCCCGGGGGTGGGCCGCTTGGTCAACGCTGTGCAACAGAAGATAATTGCGGTTGGGGAGGCGACCTTACCACCGCAGGCGGCGACGATCCTCCACGGGATGCTTTTGGGACGACGGGAACCTGGCCTGTCGGCGCTGACCTTCGAACGGGTCGGGGTTGCCCATTTACTCTCCGTCAGTGGGCTCCATCTTACGTTTTGGCTTAGCCTGTTTTGGGGGTTGGGGAAAGCTTTCCGGCTACCCGACCGGGTGCTCGCCATCCTGGCGGTGCCGGCCGTGGTCCTTTTTCTCTTGGTGGCGGGCGGCGGTGCCCCGGCCCTACGGGCGGGGATCATGGGTTTACTGGCTTTGTTTGGTGATCTGATGCAGCGGCGCACGCAACGACCGCTGCACCTGGCGGTCGCGGCTATGATCATCATGCTCCTGCGTCCCCTGGAGGTTTTTGCCTTTGGCTTCTGGCTGTCGTTGGCGGCCTGTGTTGGCTTGTTGGTGGTTTATCCCCGTTGGGAGCAATCTTTCGCCGCTTATCCTTGGTTTGTAAAGGGCCGCCCGTTTTTTCTTTCTTTAGCCGCCCAATTGATGGTGGCACCATTGATCGCCAAGGTTTACGGCGGATTTTCCCTAGTGGCACCGCTGGCCAACTTGCTGCTGGTCCCTTTGGCCGGTTTCGCCGTGCAAATCGGTTTGGTGGCGGCCCTGGCCGGCATGGCCTATCTGCCGTTGGCACGCCTTTTGAATGCCGGAAATGCGGTCATTATAGAAGGTTTTTGGCAGCTAACGGTTTTTTTGGCGTCCTGGCCGGGATATCTTCGATTTCCCCCGTGGCCGTGGTTGACGGTGGGGGCGAGTTATGGGGTGATCTTTTTGCTCACTTGGGGCCTGACGGTTAATCCGGTGACCAAAAAAAGAAGGTTGCCTTTATTCCATGCCTTGCTGGTCTTGCTGTTGGTGGTCCTGGCCGTTACCGGCTACTATCTGGTGCAGGATCTAACACCCTGTCTCGAGCTGGTCTTCTTTGATGTAGGGCAAGGCGATGCGGTTTTAATCTCCGTCCCGGGGGATTATCATCTTTTGGTGGATGGTGGGGAAACAGGCGCTTACGCGCAGGAGATCCGCCCGTACCTGCAGGCCCAGGGGATTCGGGCCCTTGATCTGGTGGTGGTAACCCACGCCCATGAGGACCATCTGGGCGGGGTGGTACGCCTTTTGGAAGACGGCCGGATCGAAGTAGCCCAGATCCTGGAGAGCGGTTACGCCCACACGACCCGGCTCTACGAAAGGTTCCTCGCGTTAGTTCTGGAACGTGGAATTCCCCTGCGTCAGGGCGTCGAGGGGACGACGCTGCAAGTAGGTGGTCTGAAAGGAATGGTACTCCACCCGCCGGTCACCGCCTGGACGGGGACGGATCTGAACAACAATTCCCTTGTTTTACTTTTGGACTGGCATGGAGTGCGGATCCTTCTCATGGGGGATGTGGAGGCCCAGGGCGAAGGACGGTTACTGGCGGTTTACGGGGACGGCCTCCGTGCCAACCTCCTGAAGGTAGGCCACCATGGCAGCGCGACCGGAACCGGACGGGCGTGGCTGGAGAAGGTCCAACCCGAATTAGGAGTGATCAGCGTGGGTGCCGGTAACCCCTTTGGGCATCCGGAGCCAACTGTTCTTTCCCGTTTAGAGGAAGCCGGGGTTAAAGTTTACCGCACCGACCAAAGGGGCCGGTTAACCTTCCGGATTCGCCCGGGTCGCCGAGGCGGTCCGGCCCAGATCCAAGTCCGAAGCGAGGTTAGAAAATGAAAGCATCCGATTTTCTTTACAGTTTGCAGCAGAAGGGGGTTGACCGCCTGACCCGTCCGGTCTTGTTTTTGGGAGAGGAAGAATACTGGATGGTCGCCGGGATAAACCGGATAAAACAGTTGCTTTTTCAAAGCGCGGAAGAGGATTTTAACGTAGTGGTGATGGAGACCAAAGAGGTGGAAGCGTCGTTGCTCGGGACCGAACTGGCGACCGCCCCCTTCTTTAGTAGCCGGCGTCTTATAATTCTAAAAGGGTTGGAGGAGCTGAAAGCAGCCCACGAAGAGACGCTCCTGGCGGCGCTCCCCCACTTGCCGCCGGAGGTTTTTCTCGTCTTAACCGCCCGGAACCTTGACCAGAGAAAAAAAGGGGTCAAACAGTTAAAGACTTTCGTCGAGACCGTGTACTGTGAGCCCTTAAAAAGTTATGAAGCAAAGGGATGGCTCCGCCAGGAAGCAAAAGCACTGGGGCTTGATCTGGCCCCCCATGAGCTGGATTTGTTGTTGGAAGCCAAGGGGACTTCGTTGTTTAGTTTAAAAAATGAATTGGAGAAGATTAAAACCTACTGTGCGCACGGGGCGAAACCGGCGTCAATGGCGGAGTGGCATACGCTGCTGGGGGAAGCGGGGGAGACGAATATCTTTGCCATGATTGACGGGGCGATCGAAGGAAAAACCGGCGTGGCGCTTAACCTCCTCCAACGGCTGCTAGCTGCGGGTGAGCCGGAGACGAAAATTCTGGCCCTTTTGGGAAACGAGGTACGCCGGATGCTTTTCGGCTGGTTCCTGCTGCAGAATGGGCGAGGCCATGAAATCCAGAAGGAGTTGGGTTGCCATCCCTACGTGGCGGAAAAAATAAGAAAAAAAGCCGCCGGTTTGACCTTTACTCAGCTACGCCGGGCCCACCAGCGGATCCTGGCCGCCGACTACCGCTTGAAGACCGGCCAAACCGAGCCCGGCTTGGAACTTTATGCCGTGGTGCTGGATTTGGGTTCCTGTTTAACAGAAAAATAACCTTAAGCCCTAAGAAAGACTAAACCGCCCGTTTAAACGGGCGGTTTATTACGCATTAACGGCCGCTGTCCGCTGGTTGAATTTGCGCATCAGGCGGCTTTTTTTCCGTGCCGCGGCATTTTTGTGGATCAGCCCCTTACTGGCGGCTTGATCCAGCTCTTTTATGGTAAGGGTAAGTAGGTTTTGCGCTTTTTCAAGGTCAGTTTCCATCGCCAGTTGGGTGTTTTTGATCAGGGTTCTCAGTTTGGAGCGTTGACTCCGGTTCCTTAAACGGCGTACTTCAGAAACAGCGACCCTTTTTTCGGCGGATTTGATATTGGGCAACAAGTTCACCTCCCACTATTCCTTCGGCTCACTATATTTTACCCTTTTTCGCCAACGAATGCAAGGTCTTTCTTGATTTCAGCATAATTTGCCTGACGCCGGGGGAGGATAACAATAAGAATTCGAAAAGGGAGGTAGTTCTATGATTGGGGCAGTAGTTCGCTTTGTGGTCTCCGCTTTAGTCTTGTTGTTTGTTAGCTTTCTGGTTCCAGGGTTTAAAGTGGGAGGCTTTGTTGGGGCGTTAATTGCCGCCGTGGTGATCTCGGTCCTCGGTTATATTGTCGAAAGTCTTTTCGGCCGGGAAGTTTCCCCTCAAGGGCGGGGGCTGGTCGGCTTCTTCACCGCGGCGGTTGTTATTTATCTGACCCAGTTCATCGTGGCCTCGATGGAAGTGTCGATCATCGGTGCCTTGTTGGCATCCGCAGTCATCGGGGTGATTGATGCCATCGTCCCGACGGAACTGAGATAAACGTAGGGCAAAGGAGGCCGGTTAAATGAGTTATGCACAGACCCTGGGCGAGATCCGCACCGACCTGGCAATGGAGACCCACCAGCTCGTGGCGGGAACAAGTGGCTCTTCCGTACCGGGAGTCGAATCTTACACCGAAGAGAAAGGGACAACAAAGATTACCCGGGTGATCATCCAAACCCCCGAAGCCAGTCAAGCTTTAGGGAAAAAACCAGGCTATTATGTGACGGTCGAATCCCCGGCCTTGCGCGGGCGGGATAAGGATGAGCTGGAAGAGGTCGCTCAGGTGATCGCGGCAGAGCTCCGCACCTTCATTAGCGGTTTTAGGCTAAGTGACGAAGCCAGCTGTTTAGTTGTGGGTTTGGGGAACTGGAACGCCACCCCGGACGCCCTCGGTCCCAAAGTGGTGGAGAAGATCCTGGTGACCAGGCATCTCTTTGAGAGTGCCCCGCCGGAAAAACGCGGCGGTCTGCGCCCGGTCTGTGCCGTTTCGCCGGGTGTTTTAGGGATCACCGGCATCGAAACCAAAGAGATCGTTGCCGGAATTGTCCAGCGGGTGAAACCCGCTTTCCTCCTGGTCATTGATGCGCTGGCCTCCCGGAGCACGGAGCGGATGGGGAGCACGGTCCAGATTGCCAACACCGGCATCAATCCCGGGTCTGGGGTGGGAAACCACCGGCTGGGACTAACCTACGAATCCTTGGGGGTACCGGTGATCGCGGTTGGTGTCCCAACGGTGGTCGAAGCCCGGACAATTATCCACGACGCCCTTGAGCAAATTACTAGTATGGGTGGGCCTTCAATGCAGGCGTACCGGAAAGAGGTCATTGACCGGGTGCTTTCCCCCTATTTCCAGGATCTCATCGTGACACCGAAGGAGATTGACGTGCTGATCAACGATATTGCCCGGGCGTTGGCGGGAGCGATCAATATTGCTTTGCACCCGGGGGTCACCGCCGAAGAGGTCTTCCGCTACCTGGAGTAAGAAGCAAGACGTATAACACCTCCCCGGCTTACATAGAATAAAGGGATAGGGGGGGTGGCCATGGGAGCTAACCGGCATCCGGTGCGGATTCCTCCGGCGGTCGTCAAAAACTTCTTGTGTTTAAACTTGCTGATCATCTTAACTTTAGCTTTTACCGCCTTCGGTTTGCATTATTTTCTCCGGCCGAAAGCCCACCCCACCCTCGCCCGGACCGGTGGGCGTAACGACCGGGCCAGCCATGGGGTTATGGTTTTCTGGGAGATTGAGACCGAACGGGCCAAACGGATCCTTTTTGAAGGGATGCCAATTTTAAAACGTCGTTACAACCCCTAGCCTTATTTAGGTATGGGGTTTTTTGCTAAAGTTTTCGTTTCCTTGTTTTACGAAAGGAAGGAGTTTTCACAAGCACAGGGAATGTTTGGAGAGATAGAGATAGATTTTAGTAAGGAAGGATATGGAAATTGAAGACAACACCTGTTTCATCGGGGCAACTGGCCCGGGCCGCCGGGATGATCTCCGGGATGATCCTGTTCAGTCGTTTATTGGGTTTTGTCCGGGAAGCCCTCACCGCCAATTTATTTACCCGTGCCGAAACGGACCCCTTTTTTGCCGCGTTTATTATTCCGGACTTTATGTACTATCTTTTGGTGGGGGGGGGCCTTGTCGGCCGCCTTTATTCCCCTCTTTTCGGAATACTTGGCCAAGGGGGAGGAAACCGAGGGGTGGAAGATGGCCAGTACCTTTTTGAACGTGACCATCATTCTGCTGGCCTGCTTTTCGCTGCTGGGAATGGTCTTTGCCCGTCAGCTCGCTCCCCTGCAGGCTTACCAAATGAAAGAAGGCAAACTGGAGCTCCTGGTGGAACTGACCAGGATGATGTTTCCGGCCGTCTTTTTTACGGCTTTAGCCGGCTTGATGGGCGGGGTCCTCAATTCCTACCAACGGTTTTTTATTCCGGCCTTTGGGCCCATCTTATATAACGTGGGGATTATCTTGGGCGCCTGGTTTTTGGGACCCCGTTTCGGGATTAAAGGAATGGCCTTTGGGGTGGTGGCGGGGGCGATTACCAACTTTCTGACCCAAGCCTTTGCCGTGAAAAAAATCAGCGGTTACAACCCATTTTATATAAACCTGCAACACCCGGGGTATAAAAAAATGATCCGGCTGATGGTCCCGGCCATTTTGGGGCTGTCCGCCACCCAACTGAACATTTGGGTAACCACCAATATGGCTTCGGCGTTGCCGGAAGGAAGCATCACTTATCTCCGTTTAGCCCAGAGGCTGGTCTTGCTTCCATTGGGAATCTTTGCCTCCGCGGTCTCCACCGCTTTCTTCCCCACCTTGTCGCAGCTGACTGCCGTTGGCAAATGGACGGAGTTTAAAGAGAATCTTATTTTGGGCATCCGGGTGATCCTCTTTATTACTATCCCGTCCGCCTTTGGTTTTATCAGCATGCGGACGGAGATCATCCGTTTACTTTACGAAAGGGGCGAGTTTACCCCCCTCCAGTCGGAGCTGACCGCCTATGCCTTGTTCTTCTACAGTTTGGGCTTGTTTGCCCATGGGGTGATTCAGATCTTGCCCCGCGGTTTTTATGCCCTGAAAGATACCGTTACACCGGTGAAAGTCTCCCTGGTCACCGTGCTGTTAAGTATCGGCCTGAACTTTCTGTTCTTAAAATATACTCCGTTGCAACATGGCGGTTTGGCCCTTTCCTTTTCCTTGATGGGGGTTGCCAATATGTTGCTCTCTTTCTTTCTTTTGCGGCGAAAGGTCGGCGGTCTCCGCAGCGGGAAACTGATCAAAACCGGCCTGCAATCCATCCTGGCGGGACTCGGGATGTCCGTGGTCATCCGGTTGTTTTTACCGTTTTGGAACCGGTTCTTGGCCGGAATGGGACTTACCGTCAACCTGTTCCGCCTGCTCCAAGTGATGGGTGGGATTGGGATTGGTGTCATCTTTTATCTGGCGTTGGCGGCTGTTTTACGCATGGAAGAGGTTAAGCTGATAGAGAAAATAATTCGGAAAAACGGCTAAGTAACGGGAGGACCCGCGTGGGGAGTGGTTGGGATAGAGCCAACCACTATTTTTATTTTTTGGGAAAAGAGGGAGTGAAGAAGGATTTCCAGCGCGGGGAGAGAAGGAACAAGGGAAGAGAGGTCTAAGGGGGCGTCTGTTTGCGCAAAAAAAAGATCCTTAACCGACTGCTTAACTCCACACTCCGGCGGAAATCCTTGGTTTTGGCCACACCCGCCGGGCAGGCAAAGGCCGGAACAGATCAGAAGGAAGCCCTGTTAATCAGGAAGGCGAAAGCCCGTGATGAGGAAGCCTTCCGGTCTTTGGTCGAGTTGCATAAGGCCAAAGTGTACCATCTGCTTTTAGGGATGCTCCGCGATGAAGACCAAGCGCAGGAACTCACCCAGGAAACCTTTGTTAAGGCTTGGAAGGGTTTGCCGTCTTTCCGTGGGGACTCCACCCTTTGGACCTGGTTATACCGGATTGCTTACCATACGGCTCTGGATTTTTTACGGAAAAAAAAGCGGCAGGAAGATCTGGTTGTCTTGGAAGAGACCGGCGGTGAGCTTCCGAAAGGACCGGAGAACGACCCCTTGGAATTGGTGATCAAGCGCGACAAAGAGGAAGACTTGCACCAGGCTTTATCCCGTTTGTCGTTTCGACAGCGCGCCGTATTGATCCTCTATTATTTTCAGGGTCTCTCCTACCGGGAGATCGCCGCGGTCACCCGTCGCCCTTTAGGCTCGATCCGGGCTGATTTACACCGCGGAAAAGAGCGGTTGCGCCAACTGATCATTAAAAAATGGGGGTTGCGAGATGCAGAAACGCGACCACGGGCTTGAACAAGGGAAAAATGACCAAGTCGATCTGCTTTTGGCCAATCTTCACCGGCTGCAACGTCCTGATAAGTTTACCCCGCTCGCCGAGGCTTGCGGTTGGGTAAAAAAGGAAGTCCCCTCCGGTCTGGTGGAGGGGATCATCCTCAGGATCCAGCGGGAGGAAAGACGACGCCGTTGCAGGCGGCTTTGTCTTTCCGGAAGCCTCACCTGTCTGCTTCATGTCTATATTTTTATCGCGGCGGACCGGGTAATGAATGCGACGGAAACCGGCAAGTACGCGCCTGGACTGGTAGGAAGCTTTTGGTTACTGGCCAGTCTCTTGGTGGGCTTTCTGCTTCCCGTCTGGTTTTTCTTGGCCTATGTCGTACGGCAAGAAGGAAAAGTGCAATCGGGGTTTACCGCTTCGGCACGGAATTTTCCTTATGCTCTTTCCCGAAAGAGTTCGTAATTAGTTCGCGTAAACCCGAGGTGTCCCCGCTGAGGATTAGATGTTTAATTAGTTTTTCAACCCCATTATTCTGCATCAATCAAACCTCCTTTTTGAACTACAAGGATTAGTTTATGCGGCGGCCAAGAAAAAGGTGACTCCCAGTACGATTAACTACTGGTTAAAAGGGCGCAATCAGGAGGTGAAAGGAGATGAGAGTTAGTATGTCTTTAAACGGTGTGTTTTGGGGTGTTTTCCTAATTATCCTTGGTTTGTTCGCGGTCTTCAAAACAGTTTTCCATATCAACGTCTCTTTGTTTCGAATCGGGTTTGCACTTTTGCTTATTTATATCGGCCTGAGTATGTTATTTAACGGGTCGCCCTGGCGGGGCGAAAAAAACACCGTGCTCTTCGACAACCGGGATTTTGTCCTGGACAAACAGGGTGAGTACAACGTGATTTTCGGGCGTGGGCTCCTTGATCTGACCACCCTCCCGTCTCAGCCCCAAGGCCAGCGCATTACGGTTAATGTGGTTTTTGGGGAAGGCGTGCTCAAGATGAAACGGGATATGCCGCTCACCATCAAGGTTAATGCGGCCTTTTCGGGAGTGAGGCTGCCCGACGGTAATCAGATTACCATGGGTGAGTATACTTACCGGGCGGGCGAGCCGACGGAGAACAGTGGCAGGATCCTGGTCGAGGTGAATGTGGTCTTTGGCAGTTTGGCATTTAAAGAAGAATAACTGGTCCGGGAGGACTTATCCATTGGCAAGGATAATCAGTATATATGAATTTAAGGAGGAAAGGTGATGGGCAAAAGTGTCTTGTTGGACGAGATTAGAGAAGCTTTAGTCGCGCACTTGGTAGCGGTGGAAGAGCAAAGTGCCGGTTTTATTGAGGAATTTTTCCCCGCTTCTCCGGAACGGGAGAAAGTCGAAGCGATCGTGGCGGAATACATAAAAAAGCTGGAAGGTCTCGTTCAAGAAGCACACTTACTGAACAACCCGGGGGCTTTCCCTCTGGTGATTATTGGTAGTCGTGTTGAAGTGGTAGACCTAAAAACCAACGAAAAAATGGCTTTTCAACTTATTTCTCCCCTTGGCGAACTGCCGGGCGAAAACGGCATCTCCCCCCTTTCGCCGGTGGGAAAAGCCCTGTTTTTAAAGGCGATTGGGGATGAAGTGCAGGTGGAAGCCCCGGGGGGTACCTTTTACTACCGGATCACCGCGGTTCACTACCCGGCGGCCGGATAAAGGTCAGGAAAGCGGTGTTTGTTCTTACCTATCTTCCGGAAGCCGGTTTTGGTTTCCGGTTTTCTCGTTTTAAAGTGGAACCAGATACAAGCCAAAGCAACAAAAACGGAGGCTGGGTAATGATCGGAAAAGGAACAATCATTAATGTGATCGCTATTATGGTCGGGGCCGGCGGCGGGCTCTTACTCAAAAACGGGATCCCGGAGCGGATGAAGCAAACGATTATGCAAGGAATCGGCTTGGCCGTGGTGATGCTTGGCCTGTCCGGTGCTTTGCAGGAGCTTTTTCAGATCACGGCGGCAGGCGGTTTGGAGCGCCGTTTTACAATGCTGATGATCTGTTGTTTAGTGGTGGGCGGGATGATCGGGACCGGTTTCCGGATCGAAGAACGGTTGGAGCGGTTGGGAAAACGTTTGGAGCGGAAGTTTAGCAGGCTTGGTGGTAATTTTGCGCGGGGCTTCATCACCGCCAGTCTGGTTTATTGTGTCGGAGCAATGGCCGTGGTCGGTGCCCTGGAAGACGGCTTAACCGGCAAGATCGAGATCCTGCTTTCCAAATCCATTCTGGACGGGATCAGTGCCGTCATTTTTGGGGCCAGTCTGGGACCGGGTGTGCTTTTTTCCGCGGTTTCGGTCTTTCTGTACCAGGGTACCCTGACCATTCTGGCCGGCTTGGTTAAAACGGCGATGAGCCCGGAAGTGCTTAGTCAGATGTCGCTGCTGGGCGGGATCTTGATCATGGCGATCGGCTTCAATCTCTTGGAGATCGGTAAAATAAAAGTGGGGGACTTCCTCCCAGCCATCTTCCTACCGCTCCTGTTTGAGCTGGTCCAAAAGGGATTACGGGTTTTAGGATAAAGAAAAGACCGAAAAGATCCGGTTCGTGGCGAGACCGGATCTTTTTAATATATGGGACACGGTTCCTGACGAAAGAGGAAGAAGATAACGTTCAAAAACCCCGGTGGGGGTTTTTCTTTTTGCCCTCCTCCCTGCCGGTTAGTTTGCCAAGTTACCGCCCATACTAAGATCAAATAAGGGGGAAGACGATGTTTGAGATGCTCTGGCGGAAGTTGCGCCTTGCCCATCACCGGAAAAGGGCACCGTCTTCGCGGTCGTACCGGGATTTAAGCCCAAGCCTGGAAGCGAACCTGACTGCTTTTTTCCAGGAACTGGGGAAGAGTCCGGATCTGATCGTCCGGCGTTTAACGTTGGGGCCCAGACCGGGAAGGACCGGGGCTTTGCTTTTCATTGACGGTCTGGTTGATCCGCAGGTCGTCAACCGGGATGTTTTGCTTCCGCTTTTGAACGATGGCAATTGGGAAAAAGGCCCAGGGGAGATTGATCTCCTGGCCTATCTGGCTGAAAACTTGCTGGCGGTCGGTGAAATCCAGCGGGAGACGAATTTTCGCCAAACGGTGCAAGCCCTTTTAACCGGAAATACCATCCTCCTGGTTGACGGCCGAGGCGAAGCATTGGTTCTGTCCACGAAGGGATGGGAAAAAAGGGCAATCCGGGAGCCGGAAGCGGAGCAGATTATCTTAGGGCCTCATGAAGGGTTTACCGAGAACCTCCGGACCAACACCGCGCTCCTGCGGCGGAAGATTGCCACAGCCGGGCTCCATATTGAAGAACTGAAGCTGGGGCAGCGGACGCAGACCACCGTCGCCATTGCCTACCTGAAAGGAGTGGTCAACCAGAAACTGGTCGAAGAGGTTAGAACCAGGTTAAAGCGGATTAATATCGATTCTATTCTTGACGCCAATTATCTTCACGAGTTTATTACCGACGCCCCCTACTCCCTCTTTCCGACCATCGCCTCGACGGAACGGCCGGATGTGGCGGCGGCGAAACTTTTGGAAGGGCGGGTGGCCATCTTTGTCGACGGGACACCGGTGGTCACTACAGTACCCGCTTTATTCGTGGAGTTTTTCCAAAGCCCGGATGACTATAATTTCCCCTATCAATACGCCACCATGGTCCGTTGGTTCCGCTACCTCTCTTTTTCCATTGCGGTACTGGCCCCGGCGTTTTTCGTCGCTTTAGGCTCTTACCACCAGGAATTGATTCCGACACCGCTTCTGCTCACCCTAACGACGGCGACGGAAGGAACCCCCTTCCCCTTGGTTGTCGAGATGGTCATGATGGGGTTGGTCTTTGAGATTCTCCGCGAAGCCGGGGTGCGCCTGGCCAGACCGTTTGGACAGACCATCAGTATCGTGGGGGCACTGGTCATCGGCGAGGCGGCGGTCACCGCCGGACTGGTGGGGGCACCTACGATCATTGTCATCGCTTTGACCGCGATCACCACTTTCGTGGTGCCGGGGTTATTGGGACCCGGGATCTACCTCCGCTTAATCTATACGATTCTCGCCGGGGTGCTGGGGGCTTACGGAATTTTGACCGGGGTGCTTTTTACCCTCCTCCACCTGGCTGCTTTGCGTTCCTTCGGTGTCCCCTACATGGCCCCGTTGATGCCGGTCATTCCCGCCGATCTGAAAGATGTGTTGGTAAGGGCGCCCGTTTGGGCGCTGTGGACCCGCCCCCGCTTGATTGGTTGGCCGCAACCGCAGCGCCAACCCTTTGGCTATGTTCCGGACCAGGAAGAAAAGGGTGAGGATGAGGAGGCCGAAGATGACGGGTGAAGGAGACCGGAAGCGACAATTGACCAAAAGACTCTGGCTATTACTCCTGGTGATAGTGGTTTTCGTCAGTGGCTGTTGGGACAGGCGGGAATTGGAGAATTTAGCGGTTGTCCTTGGGATTGGGGTCAACCGCCCGCCGGAGGGGGATGGTTATGAAGTTTCCTACCAAATTGTGCGGGCGGCGCAGATCTATAACCCGGGCGGCACCGGCGGCGGGCAGGATCTCCGGCCCTTTTGGATTCTGCGCTCCAGCGGGCCGACGGTTTTTGAGGCGATCCGTAACGCCACGTTTCAAAGCAGCCGCCGCCTTTTCTTATCCCATTGCCAGGTGATTGTGGTCAATGAAGCGGTGGCCCGGGAAGGGCTGACGTCCATCATGGATTTTTTCACCCGTGACCATGAACCCCGTTTTACCCAGTGGTTGTTGCTCACCCCCGAAGATCCGGTCCAGATCTTTGATGCCTCGGCGGGGCTGGAGCGGGTCTCGAGCCAGGCCATCTCCGACCTGTTACAACAGTATCATGTAACTTCCAAAATCCGACCGGTTCGACTGGCGGAATATGTGAGGTTGACCATGGCCAAAACCGCCGACAATACCTTGCCCATTATCAAAACAATAGAGAACGCGGGGAAAAAGGAGTTTGTGCTCGATGGGAGCGGGGTCATTAAGGGGGATAAACTGGTCGGCTACTTGGACCCGAGGGAAACGCGGGGTTTACTATGGGTCCTTGGTGAAGTACGAGGGGGTTTGGTCACCGTTGAAGTTCCCGGGGAAAAGGGCAAAGCCACTATGGAAATCTATAATTCGTCTTCCAAGGTGAAGGTTGAGGCGAAAGCGGATAAGGTACACGTGAAAATTGAAGTGCGGGTCCGGGCCGGGCTTGGTACCCAAACCACCACCGCCGACCTCTTCGCTCCGGACCGGTTCGAAGAGTTGGAAAAACAGCAGGAGGAAACAATCAAAGGAGAGATCGAAGCGGCTCTGGTAAAAGCACGGGAATATAAGGCGGATATTTTTGGTTTTGGCCGGTATCTCTTCAGCCATGACTACCGCGTCTGGCAGCGGTTGTCGGCGGACTGGGAGCGGCACTTTGTGGCGGCGACCGTCGAAATCAAGGTGAAGGCGACCCTGGATAAACTGGGCCTGATTACCAGACCGGCGCTGAAATAAAAGACCAAAGGAGGAGCCCGCGTGACAAAAGAACAGATCTCACCCCGGCAATTAACTTTTCTGGTGATGAGTTTTACCATTGGCAGTTGGATTGTGCTACCGTCGGGGATTGATGCTTGGCAAAACCTATGGTTGCTTATTCTGCTCGCCATGGGACAGTCCTTGGTCTTTGCCTATCTTTGCCTGTTCCTTTTCCGTCGTTATCCGGGGAAAACCCTCTTTGAGGTTCACGAGATCGTTTACGGGCCAGTAATCGGCCGCCTGTTTTCCCTCCTGTTTATGTGGTTTTTCTTGCAGATCGGCGCGAACGCCCTGGCGGTCTTCGTCACCCTGCTGAAGACGAGCGTCTTTACCGCCACCCCGGTCCTGGCTCTGGTGATTCCCTGGGTAATCACAGTGGTTTATGGTTGCCGCCGCGGACTGGAAGTCATCGCCCGGTGCAACGAACCTTTGCTCCTGGCGACCGTGGGGTTGATCCTGCTCTCCGTTTTCCTGGTCCTTAATATCTTCGAACTGGAGAACCTTTTGCCCCTTTTTAACCTGCCGCTGCCGACGGTGTTATGGAACACGCTGGGCATTTCCCTTTTTCCCTTTGGCCAGAATGTGGTCTTTTTAATGCTTTTGCCCCAGGTCAACCGGCCGCAGAAGGTGAGGACGGCGATTTTCTGGGGGATGCTGGCCGCCGGCGGTCTTTTGAGCCTGCTTCAATTTTTGGCCGTCGGCGTTCTGGGGAAAACCGGCGAGCTTTTTGTCTTTCCCACCTACGAATTTTACCGGATGATCAACATTGGACAGGTCTTTACGCGGTTGGAACTAATCCCGCTGCTCAACTTTTTGACGATGGGTTTCATCAAAATCATGCTTTGTTTATATATCCTGGCGGTGGGGACCGCCCAGGTATTTAACTTACGCACCTACCGGCCGCTGGTCTTTCCGTTGGGGATTATGATCTTATTTATTGCCCAGCAACTTTACCCCAGTATCAGCCTTCATCTGGAGTACATAAAATTTGTGCAACCCTTCTTCAGTCTCATTTTCTCTCTTTTCCTGCCCCTGCTTACCTTAGGGGTATCTTTCCTGCGGGGCGGTGCACGGCAGGAGACGGTGTCATGATCGTCCTTATCGTGTTGATCTTTGTCGGGATCTTCCTCTCCGAAGCCCGTGGTTTAGTGGCCGAAGAGTACTGGCGGGAACTGGCGGTCTTTACCCTGCTGATGCTTTTGGGCTTGTTTTTAAGCATTTTGTTGGCCAGCGGGGCGGATCTGCCGTATGTGGAAAGTCTTTGGCTTGACCTTTTTGCGGGATTACGCAAGGGACTGTTCCCCGGTTCTTAATTGGGCATCCTTACTGGCAAGTTGGCCTTACAGGCAAGTTGGGGAGTCGGCGCCGAAAAAAGCTGTAACTTTTCGGTGGCCGTCACGTCAAATAAAAGTAAACGTATCTTTTTGGTAAACGAAGGAGGGATTTAATGAATAAAGTTAAAATATTAACCGACACCGCTTGTGATCTAACCATGGATTTCCTAGCGACCGAGGGGATTGGCGTTGTCCCGATGACCATTAATTTTCCCGACCGGTCCTATCGGGACGGGTTTGACCTAGGCCGTGAGGAGTTTTACCGGCTCCTGACGTCCTCGGCGAAGCTGCCGACGACGGCGCAACCGACCCCCGGCGACTTTCTGCAGGTGATGCAGGAAGCGGTGGCGGCGGGTCAGGAGATTGTGGTGATTACGATCTCTTCCGCGTTGAGCGGTACTTACGAAAGTGCCTTGATGGCCCGGGAGCAGATCGACCAGAAGGAGCGGATTGCGGTCTTCGATTCCCGCACCGCCTCGCTGGGCCAAGGACTGTTAGTGCTCAAAGCGCAGGAGATGGCGGCGGCGGGCAAGGGTAAAAACGAAATTATCAAGGAATTGACGGGGATGCGCTCCCGTTTGTTCTCCGTTTTTACCCTGGACACCCTGGAATACCTCCAGAAGGGTGGCCGGATCAGCCGGGTTCAGGCGATGATGGGTGATGTCTTGAACATCAAACCCATTCTCGAAGTGAACAAAGAAGGCCGGATTGTTCCGCGGGAGAAAGCGCGGGGCCGGCGGCGTGCCATCAAACGCCTGCTGGAGATCATGGCGGCCGATGGACGCGAGTTGTATAACCAGTTGATCGCCATTGGCCACTCCCGTTGTGCGGAAGAAGCGGAGGCTTTGGCCGCTGAGATTAAAACGCTTTATAACGCCAAAGAGATCCGGATTGGCGAGATCTCTTCCACCGTCGGGACGCATACGGGCCCCGGCTGTATTGCCGTTTTCTTCCAAGGGGAAAGTTAGATCCGGTGCAAGCGGGGAAAAGAAACTACTAGCGGAAAGGGTTGTGGTGAAAAGTTGGGTCAGCGGGGCGTAGTTCTGGATTATAGCGGAGCATTGAAATTTTTCCGGCGGGAAGAATTGGACATGCTTGCCCCCCGGGTGCAGGCCATCCACCGGCAAATGGCGGAGAAGCAAGGCGCGGGGAATGATTTTCTGGGGTGGCTCGACCTTCCGGCCAGCATCGACCAAGCAGAACTGGAGGCGGTTAAAGCGGCGGCCGTCCGGATCAGGGAAAGCTCAGAAGTATTGGTAGTGGCTGGTATCGGCGGTTCTTATCTGGGTGCCCGGGCGGCGTTGGAGATCCTGAAGCCCTATTTTCGCCCCACGCCACCCCGGGTGGGCGATCCGGAAGTGATCTTTGTCGGCCACCATTTAAGCGGGGCCTATCTTGAGCAGTTGTTAAACTACATAAAAGAAAAAGAGTTCAGTATCAACGTGATCTCGAAATCCGGGACGACCACCGAGACCGCGGTGGCCTTCCGGTTCCTGAAGCAATTGGCGGAGGAGAAATACGGGAAAAAAGGGGCGGCGGCCCGGATCTATGCCACCACCGACCGCCGGCGGGGTGCTCTGCGGCGGTTGGCGGAGGAAGAGGGCTACACGACTTTCGTGATCCCTGATGACCTCGGCGGACGCTATTCGGTTTTATCACCGGTCGGGACCTTGCCGATTGCCGCGGCGGGCATTGACCTCGATCCGATCCTGGCCGGGGCGGCGGCGGCTTACGACGCCTGTTCCCAACCGGATCTGGAACGGAACCAGGCCTACCTGTACGCCGCTTTGCGCTACATCTTCTACCAGAAGGGAAAAAGCATCGAGTTAATGGTCAACTATGAACCGGCCTTGCATTATTTTGCCGAGTGGTGGAAACAGCTGTTCGGGGAGAGCGAAGGCAAAGACGGGAAAGGACTCTTCCCGGCGGCCGTTGATTTCACCACCGATCTGCATTCGCTGGGCCAGTACATCCAGGAGGGGCGGCGGTTGTTCTTTGAAACCATCCTGGCGGTGGAGCAAGACCGGTCCGCTTTAGTGCTGCCGGAGGCGCCCGGCGATCCGGATGGTTTAAACTACATCGCCGGTCAACGGGTTGATGAGATGAACCGGCAGGCGCTCCGGGGAACTCTTCTCGCCCACCAGGATGGCGGTGTTCCCTGTTTGGTCGTGAAGATTCCGGAGTTGTCTCCGTTCTTCTTCGGTTATCTGGTTTATTTCTTCGAAAAAGCCTGTGGGATGAGCGGTTATCTCCTGGGGGTCAATCCCTTCGACCAACCGGGCGTCGAGGAATATAAGAAGAATATGTTTGCCCTGCTGGGCAAACCCGGTTTCGAAGAACGGCGCCAACAGTTGCTGGCCCGCCTGGAGAAGTAAAAAGAAAAGAAAAACCGTCGGTCCGGCCGACGGTTTTTTGCTGTGCGGTGCGCCGTTTTCTCTTCGGGATTATGCGCTCCGGCTGCTTGCCAACTTTAATTCTCCGGATACGATGGAGAAAGATTTGGCAATGCTAACAAGAGAGCACTGATCACGAGGAGATGTTCGATGGCTGAATATATCTTTACACCGGTCAACTATATGGACGGGATTCCCTTTTATTACGCCAAAAGTGCCGGCGACCAAAGGTTATTACGTTGGGAACCGGTTGCCACCCGGTTGCGGTGGGGAGAAGCGGGGAACCTCCGCAGTAATGCACTGGCCCGGAAAGCGCTTGCCGGGGAAACAGGTGTAACGGACGGCATTCTTCTGGTGGAGGGCCCTGTAATCTATCAGGGGCAAACCCTCATCGGTTGGGAAGCCCGCCCGGGGCAACCCCTCTTTCCCAACCTGGCGGCGACGTTGTCACTGGAGGAAAGATTGACCGCCCTGGTACCCCTCCTCCGCTCCTACCATGC
Source organism: Capillibacterium thermochitinicola (assembly GCF_013664685.1). Lineage (NCBI taxonomy): Bacteria > Bacillati > Bacillota > Capillibacterium > Capillibacterium thermochitinicola. The sequence goes on along the minus strand of NZ_JAAKDE010000012.1, from coordinate 35,648 downwards.
CTTTCACCGGCAGGGAGTGACCGTGGGCTGTCCCGACTGGCGGCGGATTAACTGGGGCCCGGGCGGGATCTATATGCCCGATCCTATACTCCTCCCCTATCTGCACCAGCCGAAACGGCAACTGCCAAGAGGGCTGGCAGCCTGCCATCCGCCGGAGGTTTACCGCGCGCAACCCCTCAGTCCGAAAGGGGATCTCTTTTACTTCGGCGTCCTTGCTTATCTGGTCATGACCGGGGAGTTGCCTTATCTCCTAGTACGGGGCTGGCCAACGGCCGCCCTGCAGGAAGGTTTGGTCATTCCGCCGGCCAGGTGGCAACCGGGCTTACCGGCGGTTCTGGCCCGTGCGCTGGAAGATCTGCTGGCGGTGGAACCGGAGAAAAGGCCGGACACCGATGAGCTGCTTTCTGTTTGGCGGGAAGCCAAAACCCGGCGGGTCCCTGTTGGGATGGGACAAAAGAAAAAGGCGGCCCTCGGCTGGCTCCGGGGCCGGTTGTTTTGGCGTTTATACCGTCGTCAGTGCGGGCTGGCCGCCCTGGCTTTCTCTCTCCTCCTCTTTCTCGGTGCCTGGGGGTTGGGACGAGACTCCTCCTCCGGTACGGCTCCGGTTCCGTTCCGGCCGGAAGATTTAACCGGACTCTTCCAAACGGTGGCCGACCCCGGTTTTCCCGATGAGCGGCTGCCGGGTGGCCGGGCGGTCTGGAGTGACCTGATAAGAGCAAAGGAAGAACGCCGCACGCTGGTCGCTTCCCTTCAGACCCATCCCTTGGTTGAAGTGGAACAAGTTGCTGTTCTGCGGCAGGACGAAAATTCCGCCCTACTGGAAGCGGACCTGATTTGGTACCACTGGCGGGACTTCCGCTGGCAGGCGACGAAAGTGCGGGAGCAAATTAAAATGGTCCGCGCCGGTTTACGCTGGGAGATTGTTGAACGGAGGCGGCTTCCGTAAAAGGTGGGCTTGCCCGTAAACCCATGCCAATGGGTTTTCTTTTTTGGCAGGAATCTTCCAGGCCGGACCCGAATGATCGATTTAATGGGTTTTTCTTATGTACCGCGGGAAAAAAGAGAGTATATTGTTTTTAAAGAAGGGCGAGGGAAGAGAAGAAAGGAGCGATTAAGATGGAAGTGGCAATTATCGGCGGGACCGGTGTCTATGACCCGGCGATCCTTACCAAGACGAGAGAGGTCAAGGTCCAAACGCCCTATGGCGAGGTTAGACCGACTGTCGGCGAGTACAACGGCGTTGAAGTTGCCTTTCTTCCCCGGCACGGCGCAGGCCATACCGTGCCGCCGCACCGGATTAATTACCGGGCGAACATCTGGGGACTACGGCGTTTGGGAGTGAAGCGGATTTTGGCGACTACTGCCGTTGGGAGTTTAAATCCGGAGATGCGCCCGGGGGAGATGGTTCTGATCGACCAATTCCTCGATTTTACCAAAGGACGGCCCAGTACGTTCTTTGAAGGGGGGCCGGATGGGGTGATCCACGTCGACTACACGGAACCCTATTGTCCGGAGCTCCGGGGGGCGGTGCTCAAGGCCGCTGCGGAGTTGGGCTATAAAGCTCATGACCACGGGGTATATGTCTGCACCGAAGGACCGCGGTTTGAGACCCCGGCCGAGATTCGCATGTTTGCCAAGCTGGGTGGGGATTTGGTCGGGATGACCAATGTCCCGGAGGTGGTTTTAGCCCGGGAAGCCGGAATCTGTTACGCCACCATCTCGCTGGTGACCAACTATGCGGCGGGGATCGCGGACGGGCCGTTGACCCACGAGGAAGTGGTCGCCTTGATGGCCGAGAATAACGCGCGCTTGAAACAACTCCTGATGCGTGTTCTGGTCGCCCTGCCTCCGGAGAGAAACTGCCGTTGCCTGCAGGCCTTTCCCAAGGTCGACCGGTTCTTTGAGGGGGAGTAACTTTGGGTGAGACTTTTGCCACGCTCCGGTGGGAAGAGCGGTCACTAATCTTGCTGGACCAGACGCAGCTGCCGGAGCAGGAGGTTTATCTGACCTGCCAGGACTACCGGGCCGTGGCCGAGGCGATCCGGCGCCTCGCGGTGCGGGGTGCACCGGCCATCGGTATCGCCGGGGCTTTCGGGGTGGTTTTGGGCGCGTATGAGCTCGTCCAGAAGAGAGAGGAGGATTTTTTCGCCGGATTGGAAGCGGTCTTTACCGAACTGGCCGGGACGCGCCCAACGGCGGTTAATCTGTTTTGGGCTTTGGACCGGATGAAAAAGGTCGTGGCCGCCAACCGGGACGGCTCCCCGGAAGCGGTGGCGGCGGCATTGGAAACGGAAGCCCTCCGTTTATACCAGGAAGATATTGAGGCCAACCGCCGCCTGGGGGCCCATGGCGCCGCATTGTTGACCGACGGGATGACGGTTTTGACCATCTGCAACGCGGGAGCGCTGGCCACGGTTGCCCACGGGACGGCGTTGGCGGTGATCCGGGCGGCCGTCCAGGAGGGGAAACGCCTCCAAGTGGTGGCCTGCGAAACCAGGCCGTTATTGCAAGGGGCCAGGCTGACCACTTGGGAGCTGATGAAAGACGGCATCCCGGTTACCCTAATCACCGATAATATGGCGGGTTACTTAATGCAGCAAGGACGGATCCAGGCGGTAATAACCGGAGCGGACCGGATTGCCGCCAATGGGGATGTGGTGAACAAGATCGGCACCTATACGTTGGCGGTCTTGGCCCACGCCCACGGGATTCCCTTTTATGTGGCGGCACCGCTGTCCACCTTTGACCTGACGCTCCCTGACGGGCAACGGATTCCCATCGAGGAACGGGCGGCGGAAGAGGTTACCAGCTTACGCGGGCACCAAATCGCCCCGGCGGGAGTGACGGTCTACAATCCGGCCTTTGATTTAACACCGGCCCGCTTTGTGCGGGCATGGATCACCGAGAAAGGAGTTATTCGGAACCAAGGAGGGAAGATTATCCTGGGGGATGAGGGTTTGCAAGAAGAGTAAATTCACGGCTGAGGGTTAACTTGTTTGAGGCAGTCCAGTAGCTTGTCTTTGGAGAGGCTTAATTTGAAGGCCATAAACTCCGGATCGACCCGGAAAAAGTCCTTCAGTTTCCACGGCGGCATAAGCTTATACGCCTTTTCTAGTTCATCGTCGGGGATGAGATAATTGACGGCCCAGACCAGCGCTTGGTACTCTTCACGGTAGATGCCGATCCGGTTCCGGCAGTGGTAGTGGATGATGTTCGTCTCCTGCCGGGTTGTAAAAAAGTGGCCAAGTTCTTCCGCGAGGACGCAACGGAAATGGTTTAAATCCTTTGTGATCCGGTAATCCAAACCGATGACCGGGTTTTTCCCCGGGTAGTAAAAATAAATTGCTTCCACCGGCGGATGGAACTCCCAAAACTTCAGCGTTATCTTGTTCTCTTTGGCGAGGGCGATTAAATCATCTGGCAAAGGCAACCCCCCACTTTTTGGAGCCAAGTTTTTCGCGGAGAGAGAAATTCAGTCTTCGATCCCCAACTCCTCTTTGACCATTTTTATAAAACTGAGCACGGATTTACGCGCGTTTTCCGGTAAATCCAGGATGGGGTCGTCGCTGCGGTGGGCGGCCACGATCTCGATTGGGCTCCGGATATCGGTGCGGTCGAGAAGGAAATCGATGGACACATTAAAGAAATCGGCAATCTTCCGTAAAGTGTTTTGGTCGGGAAATCTTTCGTTATTCTCGTAATTACTGATCGTCTTCTGGGAGAGACCTAATTTCTCTGCAAGATCTTTCTGGTATAATCCTTGTTCTTCGCGTAAAGCGCGCAGTCTTGCTCCAAAGGACACTTGATCACCACCGTTATCGACGCTTCGCTTGAATCCATCCGGTACCATCGGCACCGCAACAATACCGGTTGCTGTTCGCCGCCGGTATAATAGAACCTTGGCCATCCTCAATCAAGGAGACAAGGATTGAAAAGCTTACCTAAAGGTTTAAAAAGGAATCCCTGACTACTAATTTAATCGTAGCGTTGGCCTTAAAAGTTAATAGTTTTTTCGGCCAAAAATTTACCTGCTCTCCATTTCTTTTGGGCTTTGAATAATATAATTGGGTGATCGAGGAAATAAAAGATATGACCGGGAAGGAGTGGTTTGATGGTAGCCAATCAGATCCGCGATCTTAACCTGGCGCCGGCCGGGGACCAGAAGATCGAATGGGTTAGTAAACATATGCCGATTTTAAACCGGATTCGCGCGAAATACGCGGCCGGCCAACCTTTTAGGGGCCGCCGGGTGGCGGTCTCGGTTCATCTGGAAGCAAAAACGGCCTATTTGGCCTTGACCCTGAAGGAATTGGGCGCGGAACTGGCCGTGACGGGCAGTAATCCTTTGTCCACCCAAGACGACGTGGCAGCGGCTTTGGTGCGCCGGGGGATCCCGGTTTTTGCCTGGCACGGGGCGACGAACGAAGAATATTTCGCCCACCTGGCCGCCACCTTGCAACACAAGCCGGAGTATATCATTGATGACGGGGGCGACCTGGTGAACCTCCTCCACACCCACCTGCGGGAGCTGCTTCCCTTCGTCAAAGGCGGTTGTGAAGAGACGACCACCGGTGTGCATCGCCTCCGGGCGATGGCGGAACAAAAACAACTGGCATTTCCGATGATCGCGGTTAACGATGCCCTGTGCAAACACCTTTTTGACAACCGCTATGGAACCGGCCAGTCGACCTGGGACGGGATCATGCGCACCACCAACCTGGTGGTAGCCGGGAAAACGGTGGTGGTGGCGGGTTACGGTTGGTGTGGACGGGGCGTTGCTCTCCGGGCGAAAGGCTTGGGGGCCCGGGTTATTATTTGCGAGGTTGATCCGGTCAGGGCTTTGGAGGCCTTAATGGATGGCTATACGGTGATGCCGGCTTTGGAAGCCGCCCGGCTCGGCGATCTGTTCATCGCGGTGACCGGGTGCAAAGACGTTTTTACCGGGACTCATTTTGCACTGATGAAAGACGGGGCAATTCTGGCGAATGCGGGCCATTTTGATGTGGAGTTCAACAAGGAAGACCTGGCGCAGATGGCAACGGCGGTCACCGCAGCCCGTCCAAACATCACGGCCTATCATTTAAAAGACGGACGCTGCTTGTACCTGCTGGCTGAAGGGCGTTTGGTCAACCTGGCGGCCGGCGACGGTCACCCTGCCGAAATTATGGACCTCTCTTTTGCCTTACAGATTTTGTCCCTGCTGCACTTGATCGACGCCGAGAAAGAAGGAGGACTGGCGGCAGGAGTTTATCAGGTTCCGCAGAAGATTGATCACTTGGTAGCCCAGTTGGCTTTGGAGGCCAATGGGGTGAAGATCGATACATTAACCGAGGATCAGAAGCGATACCTTAATAGTTGGTAAGGTAGGACAGAAAGGAGTGGCGTGATGCCAACGGAGGTAATTCACTGTGCATGGCTCCTCACCATGGCCGAAGGGGCTGAGCCGATCCCCGATGCCTATGTGAAGATTGTTGACGATAAAATTGTCGAAGTCGGTCCCTGGCAGGATGGAGTGGCGGCCGATGCCGATGTGGTGACGGACGCGCGGACGAAATTGGTCTTGCCCGGATTGGTCAATACCCATACCCATGCGGCGATGGTGCTGTTCCGGAGTCTGGGGGATGATTACCCCCTGTACACCTGGCTACAGGAGAAAATCTGGCCCCTGGAGGCAAACTTAACCGCCGAAGATGTTTACTACGGAACCCGACTGGCCATCAATGAGATGTTGTGTTCGGGGACGACTACTTTTGCCGATCAGTATTTTTTCATGGATGAAGTGGCGGAAGCGGTTGCCGAGTCGGGGATCCGGGCCGTGTTGTCCCGCGGACTTCTCGGCTCCGACGCGGAAGTCGAAACAAAGCTGGAAGAGGCGATTGAACAGGCGAAGAAATGGAAAGGAAAGGCGGACGGGCGGATTACCGCCATGTTGGGACCCCATGCACCCTATACTTTATCGCCGGCGGCCCTCCGGCAGATAGTCACCGCGGCCCGGCATTATCAGTTGTCCCTCCATATCCATGTGGCGGAAACCCGGGATGAACTGGAGGAGATTGGGAAAAACTACGGGAAGCGTCCTGTTGCCTACTTGGCAGAACACGGGCTTTTTTCCCGTCCGGTCTTGATGGCCCATGGCGTATGGTTGGATGAAGGGGAGATCTCTTATCTGGCCAAACAAAAGGTGGCGGTGGCCCACAACCCATCCAGCAACATGAAACTGGCCAGTGGTATTGCCCCGGTGGCACAGCTGCTCAAAGCCGGGATAACGGTCAGTCTCGGGACCGACGGCGCGGCCAGCAACAACCGCCTTGACATGTTCACCGAGATGCGAACCGCCTCTCTCTTGCAAAAAGTGGCCAACAATGACCCCACGGTTCTACCGGCGGAGACCGCTTTAAAGATGGCGACGATCGACGGTGCCCGCGCTCTGGGTTTGGGCGACCAGATCGGCAGCCTGGAGCCGGGGAAGAAGGCGGATTTGATCATGATTGATCTGGAGCAGAACCATTTAACCCCCTGTTTCAACCCGGCCTCGCTCTTGGTCTATTCGGCACGGGGCAGTGATGTCGCGGCGGTGATGGTTAACGGCAAGTGGTTGGTCAAAGAAGGAAGGATTTTAGCGGGGGATGAGGAGAAGGTCCGGACGGCGGCCGCCGAGTGTGCCAAACGATTGGCCCAGCTACAACAGGGGAAATGAGGTAAACTGGGCGAAAAATGGAGGAAAAAGAAGTAAGAATGATTTAGAAGGAAGAAACAAGCCTTAAATCCCAATTATGGGCTGGTAACTAAATTGCGGTTTCGACCCTAATCTGTTAAAATCAGAGTACAAACTCTTTGCGGGTCCGTTTTCGCAAAGGGTTTGCAGAGCGTCATTCCGACGCCAGGCGCCAGCTGAGGGGTGAGGCTCGCCCTGCCTCTGACCACGCCGGCAGTCGGGGTAGGTGTCAAAATTTCCGGTAACTCTAATCTAAAGGTTGCAATTCGTTAGCCACCAAAAGGTGGCGCTTTTTTTTTTTGTTCCGGTCCGGTTCCGTTATTTGCGGGACAATGGTGGTAAAATGTAAGAGAACCGGTTATGTTTGTCGTCAATAAGACGAGGGGGGTATCGGCATGGCTGCGGATCAGGTTGTGGTGATCGGGGGTGGACCGGCGGGCATGATGGCCGCGGGGACCGCCGGGGAGCGAGGCCGCTCCGTCCTTTTGGTCGAAAAAAATAAACGGTTGGGACGGAAGCTTTTAATTACCGGGAAGGGCCGGTGTAACCTGACCAACATTACGGACATCGAAGGGATGATTGCCAACATTCCGGTGAACGGCAAATTCTTATACAGTGCTTTTCACCGTTTTACGAACCAAGATGTGATCGCTTTTTTTGCGGGATGGGGCCTGCCCACGAAAGTGGAAAGGGGCGGCCGGGTCTTTCCCGCCTCTGACCGTTCCCTCGATGTTTTGCGGGCTTTTGAAAAGTTCTTGGCCCATGCCCGGGTGCGGATCATGACCGGGGTTGCGGTGGCGGTGCTGGTCGAAGAAGGACGGGTGTGCGGAGTTAAACTCGCCAGCGGCGAATTTCTCCCGGCCGGCCGGGTTATTATTGCTACCGGCGGCTGCTCCTACCCCCAAACGGGTTCGACCGGCGACGGTTATCGCCTGGCGGCGGCGTTGGGCCATACCATTACCCCGTTAAAACCGGCTTTGGTCCCGCTGGAAGCGGCCACGCCCTGGGTCCGGGAGGTGCAGGGTCTTTCCCTGAGAAACGTGGCCATCAGGGTCTTGACCACGGAAGGCAAGACCATCTACACCGACTTTGGCGAAATGCTCTTTACCCATTTTGGGGTCTCCGGGCCTATTGTGCTTTCGGCCAGTACCCATCTGGCGCCCAATACCAAATACCGTCTGGTTATCGATCTGAAACCGGCGCTCACCGCCGAACAGTTGGATCTGCGACTACAACGGGATTTTGCCAAGTATGCCCGGCGGGTTTTCCATAATGCCCTCGACGATCTCCTGCCGCGGGCTTTGATTCCGGTGATTGTGACGCTGGCGGGCATTCCGCCCGACAAACCGGTTAACCAGATTACCAGAGCCGAACGGGAACGGCTGGGGGCGCTCCTTAAAGGTTTGGAAGTGGAGATTGTCGGGCTGCGGCCGCTTACGGAGGCGATCGTCACCGCCGGTGGCGTCTCGGTCAAAGAGATCAATCCGGCGACCATGGAGTCAAAGCTGGTCAAAGGCCTTTACTTTGCGGGGGAAGTGATTGACGTGAACGCCTATACCGGCGGCTTTAACCTCCAGATTGCCTTTTCCACCGGATACCTGGCCGGAAGCAATTGCTGAGGGCGGCCTGTTTCGAAAACGGTGAAAAAGCTCGGTTTGGATAAGAATTTAGCGTAAAACAGACCAAGCGGGGAAAAAAAAGGAATAAGGGATGGAAAAAAGGATCGACAAAACAATATATGGGGGTTATAATAAATAGTACCACTAAATATAGGGGTGAATGCCGTCTGGCGTTGATGACAAGGGGGGTAAAAAGTGCGATGCCCATATTGCCATCATTCCGAAAGCAGGGTGGTGGACTCCCGCGCCTCCGAAGAAGGGGTGGCGATTCGACGGCGCCGGGAGTGTTTGGCGTGCGAACGCCGGTTTACGACCTATGAACGCATTGAAGAAGAACCCCTGATTATCATTAAAAAAGACGGACGGCGGGAGCCCTTTAAGCGGGAGAAGATCATTAACGGACTGCGCAAAGCCTGTGAAAAGCGGCCGTTATCCTTCGAAACCTTTGAAAAGATTGCCGATGAAGTCGAACAAGAAATCCGGAAGCGGAATGAGACCGAAACGCCCAGCAGTGTGATTGGTGAATTGATTATGGAGCGGTTGAAAGAGATTGATGAAGTGGCTTATGTCCGTTTTGCTTCGGTTTATCGGCAATTTAAAGACCTTGATATTTTCATGCGTGAGCTCCAGCACCTCCTCGGGGCGAAGAAAAAACAGGAATAGCGGGTGATTGTGATGGCGAAAGTCCAAGAAGAACTGGAAAAGGAGATGGGGAAAGCCCGGCTGGTTCAATTCCGTAACCCAGCCGCGTCGCCGGAACGGATCTTTCGTTCGATCCAGAAACGGGACGGCCGGATTGTGCCCTTTGAGATCAGCAAGATCACCGAGGCGATCTTTAAAGCGGCCAAAGCGGTTGGCGGCGAAGACAAACAACTGGCGGAAGAATTGGCGCAGGTTGTCGTGAAGTACCTGGCCAAAACCAAAACCACCGGGATCCCGACCGTCGAAGAAGTGCAGGATGCGGTCGAAAAGGTTTTGATCGAAACCGGACATGCCAAAACGGCCAAGGCCTATATCCTTTACCGGGACCGCCGTACACGCTTGCGGGAGACCAAATCCGATCTGATGGATGTGGTGGAAGAGATCCTGGTTGAGACCAGCCGGGAAAATGCCAACGTCAGTAACTCGCCTTCGGCCAAGATGTTGCAGATTGCATCGGCGGCCAGTAAAAGGTATTACCTGTACCGTTTAATCCCGGAGGAATTTTCCGAAGCCCACATTAATGGCGATATCCATATTCATGACCTGGATTTCTACGGTAAGACCTTGACTTGCATTCAGATTCCTTTGGGCCGGCTGCTCACGGAAGGTTTTAATACCGGACACGGCTATATCCGCCCTCCGAAACGGGCTACTTCGGCTGCGGCGTTAGCCGCCATTATTCTGCAAAGTTCGCAGAATGACATGCACGGCGGCCAATCCTTTGCCTTTTTCGACCACGACATGGCCCCCTTTGTCCAGGGGAGCTCCGAAGATGATGTTTACCAGGCGATGGAGGCGCTGATCTATAATTTAAACTCCATGCACAGCCGGGCCGGAGCACAAGTGCCGTTCAGCAGTATCAACTTGGGGACCGATACATCGCCGGAGGGCCGGTTGGTGACCCGTTCGTTGCTCCTGGCCCACGAGAGAGGATTGGGACGGGGCGAGACGCCGATCTTCCCCAACATTATTTTCCGGGTGAAGAAGGGGATTAACTTTGAGCCGGGCGATCCCAACTATGACCTCTTCCAACTGGCGATGCGGGTGGCGGCGCAGCGGCTGAATCCCACTTTCAGCTTTATGGATTCGTCATTCAATGCTCCGTACGGGACGGAAGTGGCTTATATGGGCTGCCGGACCCGGGTGATTGGCAACCGCCACGGGGCGGAAGTCTCCACCGGAAGGGGGAACCTCTCCTTTACCACGATCAATCTCCCCCGGATTGCCATCAAAGCCCAGGGTAACCTGGAGGCCTTCTATAACGAGCTGGACCGGATTATTGTACTGACCTGCCGACAACTTTACCACCGCTACCGGGTCCAAAGCAAACTGAAGGTCAAAGACATGCCGTTTTTAATGGGGCAGCACTTATACCTTGATTCCGAAAAACTTAAACCGGAAGACCCGATCGGTCCGGTTATCAAGCACGGGACCCTCTCCGTCGGTTTCATCGGGCTGGCCGAAACATTAACGGCACTGGCCGGTGCGCACCATGGGGAAGACATCGGTGCCCAACAACTGGGGCTGGAGATAGTCAGTTATATGCGCCAGCGGGTCGATGAGATGGCCGATGAGTACGATCTGAACTATACTCTCCTGGCCACCCCGGCGGAAGGGCTATCCGGACGGTTTGTCGCGATTGACCGTAAACAGTTCGGGGTTATCCCCGGTGTCACCGATAAGGAGTACTACACGAACAGTTTCCATGTCCCGGTCGACTATGAGATCAGTTGTTTCGACAAGATTAACCTGGAGGGCTCCTACCACCGGTTCACCAATGCGGGCCATATCAGTTACGTGGAGTTTGATGCGCCGCCCATCGACAACCTGGAGGCTTTTGAGAAGATCCTCCGGCACATGGCGGCGGCCGATATCGGTTACGCCGGGATTAACTTCCCCATCGATGAGTGTTTGGTCTGCGGCAACCGGGGCATCTTTAAGGAGGAATGTCCTTCCTGCCAGTCGACGGAGATCCGGAGAGTACGCCGGATTACAGGTTACTTGTCCACCGTCAACCGGTTCAATGACGCGAAAAAGGCGGAGTTGTACGCGCGAAAATCTCATATTAAAGTGTCAAAGTAATGTGCATATCGGGATTAAAGTGAGAAGAAGCACGCATTGATGTCAATTTGCAAAGGATTATGTCGAATAACAGATGACAATTACGTTAATTAATGGTATAATTAGGGCGTAGGCAATCTTAGTGGTTGGTTCTACGCCCTTTCTTTTCAGACTCCCTGGTGCGTGGTAAATGACAGTGGAAGGGCCTGCATGTAAGTGCAAACGATTTCATTAAATAAATGTGTTACTGTTCATAGCTTGGCATTTTCAGAAGGCGCTGTACAAGATTGTGATCTTTAATAACATTATAAAGGCTGGAAAATTACCGCCGAGTGGGCGGAAGATTTGAATATAATTTGCGCACAAAATGACGAAAGGAGGAGAGAAGAGGCCTTCTGGAGGAAAACGATTGCACAACAAACTGATCTTCTTAGTGGTCAAAACTCTGGATGGCGAAAATGGGGATTAGTTTGCTTGCTGTTTGGTTTGGGTAATTTGAAGAAAAGCTGGACAGATTGAAGATTTTTGTTTTCGAAGCTTATCGAAAAGGGGGAATTTGAGATGCGGGTATCCCGAAAAGTCAGTCGGATTGTTGTCTTGCTAGTCCTAATTTCCATGCTCTGCAGCCCATCAGTGCTGGCTGGTGTTATGATGCAGGGCTTCTACTGGGATGTGCCAGGAGGCGGAAACTGGTATAATACGATGAAGTCCAAGGCCTATGAATTACGTTACATGGTCGATGGGTATGGCATCGACCGGATTTGGTTTCCACCGCCCTCCAAAGGGCAAAGCGGCGGTTATTCCATGGGCTATGATCCAGCCGACTATTACGACCTTGGACAATATAATCAGTATGGCTCCACTGAGACCCGGTTTGGGTCACAAGCCGAACTGAAGTCGGCCATCGCCCAATTCAAGAGTTATGGCATATCCTGTATGGCCGACATCGTCTTGAACCACCGATCAGGCGGAGCCAGTGAGTACAACCCAAGAACCGGTTCCAACACTTGGACGGATTTCAGCGGCGTCAAGAGCGGTAAGTGTACCTGGCACTGGGATTCGTTCCATCCCAACAGCTACTGCGGTGGAGATCCGGGCTCCTTCGGCGGTTTTCCGGATATTTGCTATAGAGCCGGTAGCGCCTACAATGACATGAAAGACTGGATGAATTGGCTTAAGAGCTCGTCGAACGCCGGTTTTGACAGTTGGCGCTTTGACTACGTGAAAGGGATTGAGTCTTGGGTCGTGAAGGATATGCGGGCAGCCACGGGCAATCCCTTCAGTGTTGGCGAATTATGGGATTCCAATACGAATCTCCTTGCCGATTGGTGCAACGCCACCGGAGCTTCGGCCTTTGACTTTGCGCTTTACTATACCTTAAGGGATATCTGCAATAATCCCAACGGCGGCGGGTACTTGCCGAACGTGTTTGATCACAGCAAATCCTTCGCGGCAAGATGGCCGATGCGTGCGGTTACGTTCGTTGCCAACCACGATACCGACGAGATCTATCGCGACAAAATGATGGCCTACGCCTTTATCCTTACTTACCAAGGTTATCCTTGTATCTTCTGGAAGGACTATTTTGACTATGGCTTGAAGGATGGGGGCGGAGCCGGAACCCGGCAATGGGGTAATGGTATCCGGCAGCTGGTTTGGTGCCGGGAGAAACTGGCGAACGGAAGTCCGAATATCGAGATTCTGAAGAGTGACGATGGCGACTGCATTATCTACGGTAGTTACGGATATTCCTCATCCGCGCCCGGTTATATTGTTGTCATCAACGACCATCCGAGCGAATGGAAGGGTTACTGGGTAAAAACGAACAACTCCTACCTGAAGAACAAAATGCTGAAGGCTTACGCGTTTTCGTCGACCGTCCACAACCAAAATGTGCAACCTCAGAATAAATACTGCGATGCCAACGGTAATGTCGAAGTTTGGGCACCGCCCAGGGGTTATGCAGTCTACTCGGTCGATGGGCTATAATCCTTGACGATGGCAGAAAAAGCAGCAAAGGTAAGTAGTCCCGGCGTATATCCTTCAAAAACCATCTCTCCGCTTATTGATTGGTTCTTGAAGGCACTAATAAATTGTGCTATAATACATTAATGTTAGGATCAGAAAAGCCAGCGTAGCTCAATTGGCAGAGCAGCTGACTTGTAATCAGCAGGTTATCGGTTCAAGTCCGATCGCTGGCTCCAGGAAAAAATAAAGGTTTCCGGAAACGGAAACCTTTTTTTAGTGAAAAAAGAAGTTGTTCGGTAAGACGAACAACTTCTTTTTCCCTTTTAAGCCCCGGCTTTTATGAATCCTTGATTAATCCTCGGGTACCTGTTCGGCTTGGGCGGCCTGGATTTGTGCGGCTTGTTTCCTGCTCTGCCAAGCGTGGAGGGCCAAGGCGACGGCGATCACACCGTAAGCCAGGAAGCTCCGGAAGTACTCACCGACTTGGGGAATGCCCAGAATGCGCTGGCCGGCCAGGGGGGAAACCACGAACAAGGTGTGGAAGAGCAAGACGCCGAAGATCGCGTTCCAGATGGTGGCTTTGGAGATGGAGGCGCCACCAATCAAAAGGGCGGCGATGGAGAACATCCCGACTTGCTCATGGCTGTTATAGGTGTTAAAGGTGCCGAGGTTTTGCAGGTAGATCAATTGGCCCCAAGCGCCCAGGACGGTCGAGATGATGATGGCAATCAACCGGGTACGGTTGACATTAATCCCGGAAACCTCGGCAATGTGCCTGTCTTGTCCGACGGCGCGCATTTGCTGGCCTAACTTTGTCTTCGTAAAATAAGAGGTGAACAGGCATAAAAGGCCAATGACCAGGAAAGTGGCCCAGGGGATGGCAAAGGGCCCCAGTTTAACGGAACTAAACAAGGCACGGTCCAGAGCCCGGTTGATGGCGATTAAGTCCATGGTATTACGGAGCCCAATCCCCGAAGAAAGCATCATCTTCGGATTGTTCATGGGGATCAGGGTTCCGACCAGGACTAAAAAGACCAGTTGGTAAACGCCGTTGGCGAAGAACCCTAAAATATAACCGGTAACCATCTCCCGCCCCTTGGCGCGGTTGAGCACCAGACCGGTTAACCAACCGAAAAAAACGGAGAAGGGAACGGAGATCAAGGCCGCCAGCAAGAACCCGGGAAGGCCCCCGATCTCCAGATGGGTAACGATGATCAAAGCCGCTTGCCCGGACATGGCCCCGATCACGATCCCAAAGTTTAGCCCTAACCCGGCAAGGACAGGGATGATCAGCGACAAGACCAGAAAGAGGTTCCGGGCTAAACGGGTAATGATCTCATTGACCAAAAACTGCGGGCTAAGGCCGGCGGCGATAATTCCGGCCAGACAAAGCAGAGCAAAGAAAAGCGGAACGGACAGCTCGCTGAGGACGTGGTCAAAGCTTGATTTATTACCTTGTTTGGCGGGTTCCTTCTTTAATATGGTTTTTGGTGCAACTTTTGCGTCAGCCATTATCTTTTACCCCCTTTCGTTCCTTGTTAAAGCGTATAGGATCATACCGTTACTGATAATCATGCGCGCGATCTCGCTGATGTCGGTACCCCGCAGTACGGTTTGGGTTACCGGCAAAGCGATGGTCAGTAAGGTTTGGAAGAGAACAGTTCCGATGATGATATGGCTGACGGTCGCTTTTTTCAGCGAAGCACCGCCGATGAGAGCTGCGGCGACCGCCGGAAAAGCCATATATAAAGGTGCGGTGTACAATTGAAGGAACCCGTAACTTTGCGCGTAAACCAGAGCACCAATGGCGGCGAGGACATTGGAGATGATCACACTGGTATAGCGCATGGCGCGGGTGTCAATCCCGGAAGATTTGGCATACATGGGATTCGCGCCGGTGGCAAGCATGGCCAGTCCCGTGCGGGTGCGGAAGAAGAGATGGATCAGCCAGCAGAATAACCCAAAGAACAACAACAATCCGGTCGGGATGGTCACCCCAAAAAGTTTAAACGCCAGGAAGTTATTGAGAACTTTACTATAGTGTTCATACAAGGTTATCGTAACGCGCAGTCCCTGACCGCCGATAGCCCAGATCATGGACGGATTATTAAAGGGGGCCGTCAACCAGAAGATACACATGCCGGCCACCACCGCAAAACCGACATAGGTCCCGACCATCATCTCCTGGCCACGGACCCGGTCCAGCAGTGAGGCGTATAAATAGCCGGTAATAACGGCGAGCGGAATGGCGCAAAGAATGGCGACGAAGAAGCCGGTAAACCCGGTTAGATTATACTCCAGGCTGATGACGCCCCCGACCAAGCCGCAAACGAAACCGACGGGGAGGCCGAAGTTGAGACCGACCCCGGTTACCAAGGTTGGCAACATGGCGAGGACCAGGAGGCCGTTCATGCCGATCCGCGCCAGGGAGTCGCTCAGCAGGATGGTGATGTCCATTTTCATAACAAAGGCCAAAATAAAGAGGGCCAGGAGGAAACTGCTGATAATCAGGCGTGGCAAGCCGAGTTTTTCGTAGAATGCTTTGAGATGGTGGGAGGTAAAGATATTAGTAACTTTGTTCGTGTTCAATGCCATCTCAACCCACCTCCTTTGTTGGGTGTGTACCGGCGATCATGAGACCAAAGTCCCGGTCGGAAGCATCCGGGGGCAGAATCCCGGTAATTTTCCCGTTGTAAACCACGGCAATCCGGTCGCAGATCCTTCTTAACTCGTTGAGTTCACTGGAGGTCATGATAATGGTCATGCCGTATTCCCGGTTGAAACGGACCAAAAGATCAAGCACCAGTTTTTTCGCGCCGATATCGATCCCCCGGGTCGGTTCCGAGACCCAAAGGATCTCCGGTTGCAGTGAAAAAGCCCGCGCCAGACAGACTTTCTGTTGGTTACCGCCGGATAAGCGGCGGACCGGTTGGTTTGGCCCGGTGCACCGGATATCCAAATCTTTAATCATTTTTAAGGTGTAGTCGTGAACTGCCTTGCGGTCAAGGAGACGCACACCGGGAATTATGGTTGAGCGCAAGAATTTGTTTTGCGCTTCAATGCTGGACAAGACCACGTTGATTGCGATTGATTCGTCCAGTAATAAACCGACCCCGCGGCGGTCTTCAGAAACGAACGCCATTTTGGCATCAAGCGCCGCTCTCGGGTCATTGAGTTTGAGCGGTTGTCCGTCTTTAATGATCCGGCCGCTGGCTGGGTATAAGCCCATGACGCCGTTGGCAATCCCGATTTTGCCCTGGCCGGCCAGTCCGCCAAGGCCCAGGATTTCACCCCGGCGTACTTTCAGGTTTAGTCCCTTGACCCGTTCGCCGGGCATCTCCACTCGCAAATCTTCGATTTCAAGGATAATATCTTCATCGCTGGGGGGAACCGTCCGGGACGGAAGCTGTTCGCGTTCCAGTTTGCGACCGACCATCAATTCGGCGATCTCTTCCACACTGGTTTCGTCCCGTTTTAACGTTTTGACCAGTTCCCCATCGCGCAAGATGCTGATGGTATGGCTGCAGGCCATCACTTCATCCAAACGGTGGGTGATGAAAAGGATGGCAATACCCTGCTCCGCCAAGCGTTTCATCGCTGCGATCAAATGATCGGCTTCACTTTCGGCCAAGACCGCAGTGGGCTCATCAAACACCAACAAGCGGGAGTGGGTTTTGTCAATCTCCCGGGCAATCTCCACAAATTGCATATAACCAACGGGTAATTGGGAGACCAAGGTGCTCTCATCGATGGCTAAACCCAGTTTCTCCAGGGCCTGCTGGCTATCGCGGCGCATGGCGGGGTAATCCAGGGTTTCCATCGCAGAGCCCAGGATTTTACTGGCCAGGTTGGGTCTGGTCCGTTCCCGGTTGAGTTTGATATTCTCCGTAACCGTAAAGCCGGGAATCAGCATAAACTCTTGGTGCACCATGCCGATCCCTAATTCCATGGCTTGACGTGGAGAGGTAATATTGACTATTTGGCCATCCATGAGAATATCGCCTTCAAAGCCACCGGTCTCATGAATAACAGGCATCCCGAAGATCAAGTTCATCAGGGTTGATTTGCCGGCGCCATTCTCTCCGACGATCGCATGAATCTCTCCTGGCTTGACAGATAGGTTGATTCCTTTTAGAACCGTTGTGCCAAAAAATTTCTTCGTAATATTTTTCAGTTCCAGAACTGTAGATTCAGGCAACTTGAAAACCCCTCTCGGTAATAATTATGGCGCCATAGGGGGCGCCATAAGGGAGAAAAGGCGGGGCTGTAAAGCCCGCCTTTTGCATCTCCTTTGGTCAAATGGAAACAGAACTTTATTTTCCAAAGATGTAAGAATCGCCAACGTACATGTAGAAGTTTCCATTATCGCTTAAGCGGGTCATGACGATCTCAGTATCGGCGACTTCACTCAGAACCTTGGAAACCGCGTCGATGTCGTTGAGGTCTAACTTACCTTCCAAAGCCAACTTCGCAATCTCGACACCACCGATGGAGTGGAGGTACCCGGTGGCTATTGGCCAGGTGGCAAAACGGCCGCCTCTACCCATCTCGACGATTTTCTTGTCGATTGCTTTGAGGATCGCGGGGAAGTTACCCTTGATCTCATCGGTAATTTCCAGGGCTAAAGCGCCGGGATAACCGTGGGTCGGGCTCGGGCAGCATTGTTCCGGGAAAATGGCCCCGGTCTGCAAAGCGGCGGCAATGAGCGGCTCCTGCATCGCGCAGTTAGTGGAGAAGAGCGCGATATCCTTACCGTACTGAGCGACCTGACGAGGAACGTCTTCTAAAATAAACTGTTGCGCAGCGGGGATACCGCCTTCACCCATGGGGTCGGGCGCATTAACAAAGACGAATTCGATCCCCAGTTTTTCGCATTCTTCTTTCATCAGGTCACGCCGCTCGGCCAATTGAGCGTAGGACATATGCCGCGGGAAAGAATAGTGCAAGAGCGCTTTGGCACCCATCTCTTTAGCCAGTTGCGGGATGGTCTTACCCCGGGCTGGTTGATTCGGGATAAGGGTCACATCAACAACCGGCTCGACCAGGGGGGGATCCTCGTGGGGTTCACCAGCAATGAAGATCATGTCTGGACGGGTTTCCCGTACCCGGCGGATCGCGGCGACTGTACCGGGAACAGCTTGGTTGATCACGATCGCTTTGATTTCCGGATCGGCCGCCATCCCGGTCACTTGGGCGATGAAGGTTTCCTGTTCCTGCATGAAGTTATCCGGATAAGTCACGTGTTTGATCAGACCAGGATATTTGGCGATAGCCGCCTCTGCTCCCCGGTACTCGTCTTCGTTTTGGGAGACGGTACCAGTGATCAGCCCAATCTTAAAACTGGTTGTATCCGTGGCGACTTCAGGCGCGGAAGATCTTGTGAAATAAAAGGCGAGGGCGCCAACGAGAACAACCGCCAAGATAAGAATGAGAACCTTTTTCGACACAACACCAACCTCCTATGTTTTCTAGTGTAGCTTGAAGTCTTAGAACTGTGAGTTCTATATTAAGCAATCTAATTCTCCAACCAACGGTATTCTCCTCCTTTGATTTGGATAATAACAAAAGTTGTTAACAGGTAAAAAGAGGAGCGACTAAACGAAAAAGGAAGTTATCCCAAAGAAAGGGCGGCGGGTTAAATCTTGGTTGCCGGGCCGGGCGGAAATTGATAAAATTAATACGATATAGGTAAAAAGAGGAAAATCCGGCGGCGCCTTATGGTTGGGAAGGGGGAGGCTAAGATGCGGGTGATTATCGACCGGTTTGAAGAGGAATATGCCGTCGTCGAACTGGAGGACGGTTCCATGGCTTATCTGCCGGCAAAGCTGTTACCCGGGGCCAGGGAGGGGGATGTGGTTGAGATCAAAGTGGACCAGGCGGAGACGGCGCGGCGGAAAAGGCTGATCCAGGAATTACGAAAAAAGGCGGTTCAAGGAGAAGACGGACGAGGGTAACCCGTTAATGTTTCCTCTTCGCCAATCAGGTCGGCGGAGATCCGTTGCTCAAGTTGGAGGAGGGGCAGGGCGGTTGGCTTCCGTTCCGGGCGCGGGAGGTTAATGACGTGGTGACTTTTGACCACGGTGGGTTTGGGCGACAGAACATACACTTCATCCGCCAGCAGGAGGGCTTCTTTGGGGTCATGGGTGACGAAGACCACAGTGCGGGGGTCCGCCGCCCACAACTGCAGGAAACGGGTCATCAATGCCCATTTCAAACTCAAATCCAATGACTTGAAAGGTTCGTCCATCAGGAGAAGGCGGGATGGGTAAGCCAGGGCCCGCGCGATGGCGACCCGTTGTTGCTGCCCGCCGCTGAGTTTGCGGGGATAGGCGTCCCGGTAGGCGGCGATCGCCATCTGTTCCAAATAGTAGTTAATCCGCCCCGTCAGTTCGGAACGGGGAATGTGATCCTTTAAAACAAAGGCCAGGTTTTCGGCGACGGTTAACCAGTCCAGCAGGCGCGGTTCTTGAAAAAGGTAGCTGATGGGTTTGTTGTCCACCCCGGTGACCTGTCCCTGGTCGGGCTTTTTTAGACCGGCAATAATCGAAAGCAGGGTGGTTTTCCCGCAACCGGAAGGACCAAGCAAGGCGACGATGCTGTTGGTCTTCACGGTTAAGGACAGGCCGGCCAGAACCTGGAGCGACCCGTAGGACTTGGTAATTCCGGATAACGTAAATTCGAACTGGTTCACTGGTCGTTACTCCCAATACAATAATCGCTTCCGGATCAGGGCATTCAGGATCCGGTCAAAAAAAAGGCTGATCGCAATCACCACAATGGTCCAGGCAAAAACTTCGGGGGTCTGCAGATAAGTACGGGCCGTATCCATCCGTGCCCCGATCCCCCAGCGGGGATAGGCCAGAACCTCGGCGGCGATCATGACCTTCCAGGTCAAACCGAGCCCCGCCGCCGCGGCGGTGGCCAGATAGGGGAGGATGGCGGGTAAATACATCCGGTAAAGGGTGGTCGGAAAACGGACGCGGTAAAGGCGTGCCATCTCTTTCAGTCTGGGGTCGACCTGGCGGACACCTTCGGTGACGTTCTGCGTGATCAACGGAAAGACCACCAGAAACGTGACGAAAAGGGTGACGGCATCTGATTCGAACCAGATGAGGGCAAGGAGAATCAGGGCCATGGAAGGGGTGCTCCGGATGACCGTGAGCCAAAGGTGGAAAAAGGTTTGGAAGCCCGGGTGTAACCCGGAGAGCAGACCCAAAAACAGGCCCGCCAGAAAAGATAGGCCGAAGCCGGCCAGGCCGCGGCTGAGGGTGGCGCTCAGATGCGCCCAGAAGCCGCCCGAGGTAAGCAGGCGGCAGAGTTGGTTTAGGGTCACCACCGGGTTGGGAAGGATGATCTCCTTCCCAACCCACCTGGCGGCCAAAGACCAGACCACAAAAAGCGTCAGAAGTGAGCCGACGGTGATTACTTTATTTTTGTAGATAGAAACCTTCATCCGGCAGTTTGCCTCCAATTGATTGCGGCTGGAAAGAATGGAGTTTCGCCAGGAAATATTCGATCTCGGCTTGGACCTGGTGGGCCTCGTCAAACCGGAGATTGCACCGGGGAATCGCCTCGGTGGCCGCCGCGGCGGAGATGAAAAGATGTTTTTCCGCCAGACTACCGGCGGCACCCGGATTATTGACCACCCAGGCACTGGAGTCGGCCGCCGCGTTTAGAAAAGCGCGGACTACGGCCGCTTTTTCTTTGACGAGCAGTGATCTGACGACCAAAGCACTTTGGGGGTAGGAGACATCCCGCTTTTCCAGGCGCGCCCATTCTTTTTGGTAATCAAGGAGCACGGACAAAGCCGTATTGCGGGCCAGGGCTTCCGTGACCCAGGGTTCGGGCAGGGTTGCCAGGCGGACCTTATCGGCGATGACCAGTTGCGTCAGCTCGGCCGGGCTGGCATAGTACTGGATCCGGACATCCCGTTCCGGATCGATCCCGTTGGCCTCTAAGAAGTACCGGAAGAGCAGATCCGGGGTGCTTCCTTTCCCGGTGACGCCGATCTCTTTTCCTTTCAGGTCGGCCCAGGACACGATCGTCGGATCATGGCCCACTACGTACATGACACCCCAGTTGGTGATCGCGGCCAGTTGCACCGGGATGCCGCGGTTATAAAGGATGGCGGCGAGGTTGGTGGGTACGGCGGCGATGTCGGCCTCCCCCGCGATGATCTTGGCGCTCATCTGGTCCGGACTCTTGATGACGGTATAGTTAAACGTAACCCCCGGCACAATCGCCGGTTGTTCTTCCAACAGTTTAACCAGAGAGAGTCCGGTCGTCCCGGACAGGACCATCACATTAATCGACGTTTCCGCGGCCTTGTTAACGGTCGGCAGCGGAGAAGCGACCACAAGGGCGAGGATTAAACAGGCGGTGAACAAAGTTTTTTTCCACATCGCAATCCCTCCAGCTTTCGTTCTTTGCCAAAGGCCCTGACCTGACGGTTTGTTATCTTGACGAAAAAAGCCTGTCCACGGACAGGCTTGTCTTGATGGCGACGAACTCCCTTTGCTTCAGGACAAGCCTTGGCCTCAGGTAATGACGGTCGGTTCTGTGGGGTAAGGCGTACCTTTTCCCGTAGAACTATGCAATCCTATTTTATCCCGCTTTGGGCCGAAAGGCAAGAAAAAGAGGTTAAGAATTGGATAACAGCGCAACATATGTCAACCATGATTGCAATAACGGTTGACAAAGGGGAAGCTTTTGAGTAGACTAGAAACGATTTCCGCGCCATTCGATCGGGATGGCGAACGCCACCGGGACCGGAAGGTATTCCTACGGTACCAAGAAATTCAAGGCAGTCGGGAATTTCATCCGGTCTGTGCCGGATAAATAAAGGTATATGGAATCAAGCATATGATTCCACGCACAACCAGTAACGAAAAGCGAGGGGCGGTAAGATGTCGGAATTGGGAACTTTGGTTGACCTCCTTGACCAGGGGACGTTTGTCTCGGGCGAGGAACTGGCCGCCCGGCTGGGCGTCAGCCGGACGATGGTTTGGAAGCAGATTAAAGCCTTACGGGAACTGGGGTACAAAATTACGGCCCATCCCCGGCGGGGCTATCATTTGGTCGGCCGGCCCGATAAACTCTACCCCTGGGAGGTGGCAAAAGGCCTGGCAAACCGGCTGATCGGGCGGACCATCGAGTACTACGATGAACTTCCTTCCACCAACCAGCGGGCGAAAGAGCTGCTTAACTCGGCAGACGAAGGGACGGTGGTCCTGGCCGAGGCCCAGACCGCCGGCCGTGGCCGGTTGGGGCGCAGTTGGTTTTCACCGCCCGGCACCGGTATTTGGCTCAGTATCATCCTGCGCCCCCCCCTTTTCCCCGTTTGAGTTGCCCAAGCTGAACTTACTGGCGGTGGTGGCCCTTTCGCGGGCCGTCAAAGCCGCCCTGGACTTCCGCCCGTTGGTGAAATGGCCCAATGACCTTTATTATCAGGACCGCAAACTCTCCGGGATCCTGACCGAGGTCAGCGGGGAGCTGGGCCGGATGGAACACGTCATTTTAGGGGTGGGGATCAACGTCAACCAACGCCTGAACGATTTTCCCCCTGAGCTAAGGGGCAAGGCCGGCTCGCTCCGGATGGTCACGGGCCGTTTGGTGGACCGTAAAGATTTGCTCCGCAAATACCTGCAGTGTTTTGAGGAGGAGTATTTCCATGCATTGGAGCACGGGTTTGACCGCTGTTTGGCGTACTGCCGGCAGTACACGGCCACCTTGGGGCGGCCGGTGGAGGTGGACGACGGCAGGAACGTCTACCGGGGCGAAGCAGTGGCCATTGCCGACGACGGGGCCCTGATCATTGACCACGACGGGCAACGCTCCCGGGTTGTGGCCGGTGACGTGCAGCCGCTCTTTGACCGGTAAGGATCGGTTTTATGCTTTATGATTATGGCGAGGAGGGATCTTTTTGTTTTGGTTGCAAAAACGCAAGCGGACGGAGAAAATGGTTTTGGTGGCGCTTTTTTCCGCTTTGACCTGGCTCGGTGCCTATCTGCGGGTGGAGATTATCCCCCCCCGTTCCGTTCACCCTTCAGAATTTAATGGTGATTATGGCCGGAATTATGCTTGGTCCCCGTTACGCCCCGCTGAGCCAGTTGGTCTACCTACTCCTTGGGCTCGTCGGCGTTCCGGTCTTCAGCCAGGGGGGCGGGCTTAACTATGTCTTCCGGCCCGGTTTCGGCTTTATCCTCGGCTTTGTCGGAGCGGCAGCGGTGGTGGGTGCCTGCAGTCCGTTGATCCGGAAGCCCACCTTTCTAAAGTGTTTCGGCCTCACTTTAACGGGGATGCTTGTTATTTATCTCATCGCCCTCCCCTATCTTTATTTCCTCAACCACTTGGTCTTGAAGCAGCCGGTGGCCTTCACGCAACTCGCCTTGGGCATGACCCCCTTTCTCCTGGGCGATCTCGTGAAGGCGCTCTTGATCGCCGGACTGGTGCCGCCCTTGTGGCGCCGCCTTCCGGAGCTTTAAGCCTCCGGAGCTTAAGCCGCGGGCAGCCGGTTTAAAGAGTTATGCTTTATCCGCAATAAAATAACCTGGTCCGGAGAGAATAATAAGGTAAAAGAAGACCTCCGAAGCGGAGGCGTCAATTTACCGATGGCGTTGTTTGATGATAATCATGGTTTTTCCCTTCATTTTGAGGAGCGGATTTAAAAAGGCAGCCAAAAGACGACACATAATATACCCTCCTTTTGGGAAAAATCTCTGCTGACCCTTTACAAGTTATTCCCTTCATTATATGATAAACATAAAAGTCTGGTACTTAGTCCGCGTGCGGAATATAAAAAATGGGGGTTTGAGAGATGATTCCGTCCGATTTAAAGTATACTCCGGATCACGAGTGGGTCAGGGAAAAAGGTGACCGGGCCACCGTTGGGATCACCGAATATGCCCAAAAAGAACTAGGTGACGTTGTGTATGTGGAACTACCGGCGATTGGCGAAAAGGTAAAGGCCAAAACAGAAATGGGCAGTATTGAATCGGTAAAAGCGGTTTCGGATATTTATGCCCCTCTGTCCGGAGAGGTTTTAGCAGTGAACGAAGAATTACAATTCAACCCCGAACTGGTCAACCAGGATCCTTACGGTAAAGGCTGGATTGCCGAGATTGAGATTACCGACCGCGAAGAGTTGAAAAAACTGCTGAGCGCTGAAGAGTACCGGAAATTGATTGGTGAGTAATGACCGGACGTTTTCTTCCGTGGACGGCCGGCCCGGCCGCCTGGAATATGGCAGTGGACGAAGCGCTGCTGACCAGCTACTTACAGGGGACGGCGCCGGTCACCCTCCGTTTTTACGGCTGGGATCCGCCCGCCCTTTCCCTGGGTTATCTGCAGGCTCCTTTGTCGGCGGCCCGGCAAGCCCGTTGCCGGCAAGCCGGCGTGGAGTGGGTCCGCCGCCCGACCGGCGGACGGGCGGTCTTTCACCAACACGAGATTACATACGCTTTGGTCACCGGGGAACGCGAGGGGTTCTCCGGTTCAGTTTTAGCTGATTACCAGAAGATTGGCCTGGGTTTGCAGCGCGGTTTCGCCCTCCTCGGGCTCACGGTCGAAATGGTGTCCGGGCTCCGGTGCGGCAAGGGGGTACGCTCCGAGGATTGCTTTGCCGCTCCGTCATGGTATGAGTTGACCTATCAAGGAAAGAAACTGGTGGGCAGTGCACAGTTGAGACGGGGAAAGGCCCTTCTGCAGCACGGGTCGATTCTGCTCACTTATGACCCCTGGTTTTGGCAGGAGGTTTGGAGGGAGGAAGCGCGGCTGGAGGCGGCCGAAACGGCAGCCGTGCCGGAGAAGGTTATTGGTCTCAAGGAAGCCTTTGGTGCGCTGCCCGATCCCCCTGTGGTGATCGCCGCCTTGCGCCAAGGGTTAAGCGAAGTGCTCGGAATTAACTGGGAGGAGGGTTCTTTAACCGCGGAAGAACGACGGTTGGCCGCCCGGCTCCAGCGTGAGAAGTATGCCAACGCCGATTGGAATAACCGGCGGGGAAGAAGGGAAGTCGCCGGTGGCGGAATTTGCCCTGCCCGGAAGGAGGGAGCAAGCGGATGAAGGAACCACTTAAACTTGCCCTTGGTGACCAGGTGCAACTCCGGAAACCGCACCCCTGCGGCGGTACGGAATGGGAAGTTTTACGTGTCGGGATGGATATTCGGCTTAAATGCCTGACTTGCGGACGGTTGGTGCTCATTCCCCGCGTAAAACTGGAGAAAGGCATAAAAAAGATTGTCCGTGCCGAGTATCCGAACAACACTTTTAATAGCCTCTAAACGCGCAGACTTGTCTATTTTAGTATTAAATGTTATAATTTTAGCCGTGTGCTTCCCTGCCTCGCGAAGAGCGAGGCCGCAAGTCCAGAGGGAGGAGGTGTCTACCGAATGACTTATGAAAGCGTCATCATCCTTTCTCCTCAATTAGATGAGGAGGCTTTGGAGAATGCCATCAACCGGATTCAAGACGTCATCAAAAATGGCAATGGTGAAGTAACCAAGGTTGACCGGTGGGGCAAACGGCGCCTGGCCTATGAGATTAAAGACCTGACGGAAGGTTATTATCTGCTGGTCGAGATGGACGCGCCAAGTGCGACCGCGCAAGAACTGGACCGGGTGCTCAGGATCTCCGATGATGTGATCCGTCATTTGATCGTCCGTCGAAACACCTGAACAACCTGTTTATAGGTAAAGGTGGTGTTTTTCATGAATCATGTCATTTTAATTGGCCGATTGACGCGGGACCCGGAATTGAGGTATACGCCCAACGGGGTTGCGGTTGCCAATTTTACGCTGGCGGTGGATCGCCCGTTTTCCAATCAGGAGGGGGCGCGCGAAGCCGATTTTATCCCCGTTGTCGTTTGGCAGAAGTTAGCCGAGACCTGTGCTAACCATCTGCATAAGGGACGATTGGTGGCCGTGGACGGACGATTGCAAATCCGGAGTTATGAAACACAAGATGGCCAAAGACGTCGCGTGGCGGAAGTGGTGGCGGCCAATGTGCAATTTTTGGACCGGGCCGGCGAGGCGCGGCGAACCACGCCCACCGGTGATGCCGGTAGCGACGCTTCCGATGATCTAGGCGGCGATGATTTTGGCGAAATTAATCTTGACGATCTTCCCTTCTGAGTGAGGGTTGGATGGAGGTGAAATTTTGGTACGGGAAAGAGGCCGGAAGAAAAAACGGGTCTGTAATTTCTGTGTCGATAAAATCGAATATGTTGATTATAAAGATGCTGCTCGATTACGGAAGTTCATTACGGAACGGGGTAAAATTCTTCCCCGTCGGATCTCCGGGAACTGTGCCCGCCACCAGCGGCAATTAACGGTGGCAATTAAGCGGGCGCGACAAATTGCATTGCTCCCCTATACCAGTGATTAATGGGGTAAGAAAACGGAGGCCTTTAAGCGCCTCCTTTCTTTTTCCTCCGCTTTTTCCCAAAGGAGGCCGGAAGGAAAATCTACTCTGGTGTGGAATAGAAGTTTTAGCAAGGAGGGTTGCTCATGACCCGCCCCCAACAGGAAGTAGATATTGCCCGTAAGCTTCACACCATAGAATGGCTCAAGAGCGAACTGTTGGAAGGGGTGTCTTTGTTTTTCAAGGCCTTGCTCGGGAATAACCGGCAAGTGATCACGAAAGCCTTGGCGACGATCATCCTGACCTGTTATTTCCTGGGACGGCGGCTGGGCATCGGCCTCCAACAGGTAGACCAGGCGATTGAGGAACAACTCCGCCACCATTTGGCGGAGGAACATCAACTGGAAGACTGGTACGGCGATTTATCCGCTTGTTTAAATTACCTGCAAGGGAAAAAACGAGGATAAAATTTGAGTGAAGCCGGGCGAGCTAATGTTGTATGCTGTGATATAGGAGGTGGTGTTGACGATGAAGGTGATTCTCTTAAGTGATGTTAAAGCGCTGGGTAAAAAAGGCGATTTAAAAGAGGTGAGCGCGGGTTACGCTCGTAATTTTTTATTTCCGAAAAAACTGGCAATGGAAGCAACACCAGGGAACCTGCGGAAGCTGGAGGAAGAACGGGAGCGGCAGAAAGTGCAAGCGGCACGTGACGAAGCAACCGCCCGTCAACTGGCCGCGCAGTTGGACGGTTTGACTTTGACTTTCCAAACCAAAGCGGGTGAAGGAGGAAAACTGTTCGGCTCCATTACCGGAAAGGATATTGTCGACCGGATTCAGCAGGAAACCAAGATTGAACTTGACAAAAAACAACTTAACCTGCCTGAGCCAATTAAAACCGTTGGTGAACATGAAGTTGTCGTCAACCTCTACCGGGGAGTGAAGGCTACTTTAAAGATCCAGGTGACAGCGGCTGAAGGTTAAGAAGAGTTACGCATTATCTCTGCACGCGTAAAGCCACGGGATAAGGTCTAGGGAGGAATTAATTGTGAAAAGTGTGCTCAGAGGGGTCGACGAGGAGAATTCGGTTTCCGGGGTGACCTGGCGGGACCAGTTCTCCCAGGAAGATCAGTTGCAACGACAAGTGACAGCCCTTTATACGCTCTTGGCCAATCTTTACGGATCGGACAAACTGGTGATGAAAGCAGGGAAACTTGATGCGCTTAAACTGATGCGTTCGAAAGTTTTAACCGAACGCGTCCTTGCTTTACAACGGCTGGTTTACGAAGATCCTACTTTGGATAAAGTGCCGCAGGAAACGGAGATCCCTTCCGTTCTGGACGATATTGAAGAAGAGATTGCCGATCTGATCGCCCGCAAAACAGTGGAAGACAAGATCGAGAAGAAGATTGCCGAGCGGATGCAGACCCGGCATGAAGAGTATGTCAAAGAGATCAAACTGCAAGTATTAAAGGAAGTTTCCGGGCCGGATAACCCTTACACCTTAAAAAAATATGCCGAACTGGAGAAACTGGAGCAAATTTCGTTATCCCGCTCCGCCCTGGAGAAGCTGCGGCCCGCTTCTTTGGACCAGGTGGTCGGGCAGGAAGCGGCCATCCGGGTGCTCCTTTCTAAGTTGGTCTCGCCCTACCCGCAGCATGTGATCGTTTACGGCCCGCCCGGGGTGGGGAAGACCACCGTGGCCCGTCTCGTTCTGGAAGAGGCGAAGCGGGTCGCATACACCCCGTTTGCGGCGGATGCGCCCTTTGTGGAAGTCGACGGGACCACGCTGCGCTGGGACCCGCGGGAAGTGACCAACCCGCTCTTGGGTTCGGTGCATGATCCCATTTACCAAGGGGCGCGGCGGGACCTGGCCGAGAGTGCCATCCCCGAACCCAAGCCCGGTTTGGTGACGGAAGCCCACGGGGGGATCCTGTTTATCGACGAGATCGGTGATATGGATCCGATCCTGATGAACAAGTTATTAAAAGTACTGGAAGACAAAAGAGTCAAATTTGATTCGGCTTATTACGATCCGGATGATCCGGGTGTTCCGAAGTATATCAAAAAGCTCTTCGAAGAAGGGGCCCCCGCCGATTTTATTTTGGTGGCGGCGACGACCCGGGATCCGTCGGAGATTACCCCGGCACTCCGTTCCCGTTGTGCCGAGGTCTTTTTCGAACCGTTGTCGAAACAGGCGATTGAACAGATTGTCATCGGGGCGGCCGAACGCCTCGGCGCGCAGCTGGATCCGGAGGTTCCCCGGATCATCAGTGAGTATTCGATTGAAGGCCGGAAAGCCGTGGGGATGTTGGCCGATGCTTATGGGTTGGCCCTGTACGAGCAGTACAAACACAAGCCCGACCTGACCGTGCATATCCGGAAGGAGGATTTGTTGGAAGTGATCCGCACCAGCCGGATGACACCCCTCACGAAAGCACGCGGGAGCGAACAGGGCGAGATTGGCAAGATCTACGGTTTAGGGGTCAGCGGGTTTGTCGGGTCGATTATTGAGATCGAAGCGGTCAGTTTTCCGGCGGAAAAAGGCAAAGGGAAGATGCGGTTCAACGAAACGGCCGGTTCCATGGCGAAAGATTCGGTCTTCAATGCCGTTTCGGTGGTCCGGCTCTTAACGGGCCTGGATGTAAATGATTATGATCTCCATGTTAATATCATCGGTGGCGGGAGGATCGACGGACCCTCGGCCGGGGTTGCGATCACGCTGGCGATTATCAGTTGTCTCCTGCAGCGGCCGATCCGCCAGGACATCGCCGTGACCGGTGAAGTTTCGATCCAGGGCAAGGTGAAAGAGGTCGGCGGCATCTTCGAGAAGATTTATGGTGCCAAACAGGCCGGGGTGAAGGAAGTCTTTATCCCGGCGGAGAATAAAGAGGAAATTCCTTCTCTGCTGGACGGGATCCGGGTCCGGACGGTGTCGACGGTGAAGGAATTGATGGACTACGTTTTTGTCACCCATTGAAACGGGCCAGATAAAGGTGGATGTTGTGGATGATGAGAGCCGCAGTTTTGTGCGGCTTTATTTGTCAATGGAGTAGCAAAAGATTACCTTTGCGCAAGGAGGGGTAGACATGAGTGATGGGATGTTGCTGGACCGGATCCCTCCCCAGAATCTGGATGCGGAGCGCTCGACGCTTGGCGCGATGTTTCTGGAGAAAGAGGCTATTTACCGGGCAATGGAGATCTTACGCCCGGAGGATTTTTATAAAGACGCCCACCGTCTGATCTACCAGACGGTTCTGGACCTGACCAACCGGGGTGAACCGGTGGATCTGGTGACGGTCACGGAGGAACTCCGCCAAAAAGACCTGATGGAGAAGGTTGGAGGGGTTACTTACCTGACCGAACTGGCCAATGCGGTGCCGACCGCCGCGCACATTGAGTTTTACGCCCGGATTGTGGAAGAAAAATCTCTGCTCCGCCAGTTAATTCACGCGGCGACGGAGATTGTGACCCTCGGCTACGATTCCCAGGACGAAGTGGGCAATATCCTTGACCGGGCCGAACATCTGATCTTTTCCATTGCCAACCGGCGAAGCGGCCGGAACATGGTTAATCTGAAAAACATATTAATCGAGACCTTTGAACAGATCGAAAAGCTTTACGAATCCCGGGGCTCGGTGACCGGTATTCCGTCGGGTTTCAGCGATCTGGACCGCTTGACCGCGGGGTTTCAACCTTCCGATTTAATTATTCTGGCCGCCCGCCCCAGTATGGGAAAGACGACTTTTGCTTTGAATATCGCCGGCCATGTGGCGGTTAATCTGAAGATTCCCGTGGTCATCTTTAGCCTGGAAATGTCCAAGGAACAGCTGGCGATGAAACTGCTTTGTTCCGAAGCGGGCGTTGATAACCAGCGGATCCGGACGGGAAACCTCCAAGAAGAAGACTGGCCCCGCCTCTCCCACGCTCTGGGCCGGTTGAGCGAATCGACCATGTTTATTGATGACTCCCCCAGTATTTCGGTGTTGGATGTGCGGGCTAAAGCCCGCCGGATCAAATCCGAGTATGGCTTGGGTTTGATCATCATTGACTATCTCCAACTGATGCAAGGGCCCAAACGGATCGAGAACCGGCAACAGGAAGTCACCGAGATTTCGCGGGGTTTGAAAGCGTTGGCCCGGGAGCTTTCCGTCCCGGTAATTGCCCTTTCCCAGCTATCACGGGCGGTCGAACAGAGACAGAACAAACGGCCGGCCTTGTCCGATCTGCGCGAATCCGGCTCTCTGGAACAGGACGCCGATCTGGTCTGTTTCCTTTACCGGGAGGATTATTACGAACCGGAGACCGAGAAGAAAAATATCACCGAGTTTATCCTGGCCAAGCACCGGAACGGGCCCTTGGGGACGGTTGAATTCCTCTTCCAGAAAGAGTATAGTAAATTTATGAGTTTGGAAAAGTTCCGTAAACCAGTTTAAATAAGGAGGCCTCCGGATTGACACCGTTTGAGATCATCATTATTGCCGACGGGGAGGCCAAGGCCAGTTGTACCCAAGATCTTGATTTGAAGACACAGATCCGGTATCTGGCGCAGGGACTGCTCCTGGCCTACGGGGAGCAACTGGCGGTAGAATTCCTTGATTTACAACGGGATCAGGACCATCCCCTCGTCCGGCAAGCGCTGGCCGCCGGGAGAAAGTTTCCGCTCCTCCTTATAAACGGGGAGGTTAAGTTTGAAGGGGGGATCCCCCTGTTGGCCTTGAAGACCCTTTTCGACCGGGCGGGTTTGGTCCCTTGGACGGCGAGAGAAGAAGAGAGAAGATAAAAAGTGGCTCCAGGGGTAGAATAATAAGCGGAAAAACGTACTTTCTTCAGGAAAAAGCTTGAATTAAAGTTTAAAAGACGGAGGGGATTGCTGATGCGAAAAACCGGCTCTTTGGTCGGGGTCCTCCTGGTGCTGGCTCTGTTGTTTGTACTCTTTATATCCCCCGGTTACCTGCGGCGCGCGGCAAATCCACCGGATAGCCCACAGCTTCCGGAAGAACCGGCCCCGACGGAACGTGAACGGGAAGTAACCCTCTACTTTCCGAACCAAGAGTATATTCAGACCGGCCGGTCCGACCTGCCGATGCTGAAGACGGTAACACGTAAAATAAAAGCCACCGACGAAAACTTGGTCGTAAAAGTCCTGGCGGAACTCCGCAACCCGCCGACGGAAGAAGGACTGACCACGGCCCTCCAGGATAAACTGAAGATCCTCTCCGCTTGGCAGGATGGGCGCCGGGCTTATGTCGATTTTTCCAGCGAAAACCTGTCTGGAGGTTCGCTCCAGGAGACCCTGCTGGTGCACCAGATTGTGAAGACCTTGACCGGCCTCCCCGGAATCGAAGAAGTGCAATTTCTGGTGGATGGGGAAAAACGGGAAAGCTTGATGGGGCATATCGCCACCGATGAACCGCTGGGGGCCGAGCGTCTATAAAAGAAAGAAGGGAAGCAGAGCCTCTCCCCAACGGGAAGAGGCTTTTTGCATGGGCGGAAAAGAAAGACTGTTCAAAGGGGAAATTTTCCGCTATAATCATAAGTAGATCTTAGGACTTAGTAATAAAATAAAGGGATGAGAAGATGACGGGAAAACGCCTGACAAAAGAGGTGCGCCACCAGACTCTGCTGAGCAAACTGGAGGAAAATCCGCTCCTCACCGATGAGCAGTTGGCCAAGGAGTTGGGCGTCAGCATCCAAACCATTCGCCTCGACCGTTTGGCTTTGGGGTTGCCCGAAATGAAAGAACGGGCGAAAAACCTCGCCTCGCGGGCGCTCAGCGGTGAGTACTATCCGGCTTCCCTGGAAGTCGTGGGTGAGTTGCTGTACTGTGAACCGGGGGTTGGCGGCTTATCCCGGATGGTGGCGGAACCGGGGATGAGTTTAACCAGGTACAATGTGATCCGCGGCCATTACCTGTTTGCTCAGGCCAATTCGTTAGCGGTGGCGGTGGCCGATGCGCCTCATGCCTTAACCGGCTCGGCCAAGGTGGAGTTTCCCAATCCGGCCAAAGTCGGAGAGGTCCTCACGGCGCGGGCCCGGGTTTTGGAAAGGCGGGGACGCCGCTTTATGGTCGAAGTGGTGACCAAAGTTGAAAGTAAAGAGGTTTTCCAGGGTAAGTTCTTGATTTTGGCCTTGGACGAAAAATCCCTGGCCGAAGGGAAGTTTGGTGTCGCAGGAAAAGCAACCGGCAACGGGAGGGAAAAAGATGATTAAAAAATCACGAATCACGACGTTACTGGGGATCAAATACCCGATTATCCAAGGGGGTATGGCCTGGCTCGCCACGGCCGAGCTGGCGGCGGCGGTTGCCAACGGTGGCGGCTTGGGGCTGATTGCGGCGGGGAATGCGCCCGGCGACTGGGTCCGGGAACAGATCCATAAGGCACGCGCGCTGACGACAAAGCCTTTCGGGGTAAACGTGATGCTGCTCTCCCCTTACGTCGACGAGGTTATCCGGATCATCATCGAGGAGAAAATACCGGTGATTACGACCGGGGCGGGGAACCCCGGTAAATATATGCCGGCCTTGAAAGAGGCCGGGGTGAAAGTGATTCCGGTCGTCAACTCGGTAAGCCTGGCAAAAAGGCTGGAGAAAGCAGGAGTTGATGCGGTGATCGGCGAAGGAATGGAAGCGGGCGGACATATCGGGACGGAAACCACCATGGTTCTCATCCCGCAACTGGCCGATGCCCTTGAGGTTCCGGTGATCGCAGCCGGTGGCATTGCCGATGGCCGCGGGATGGCCGCCGCTTTTGTCCTGGGGGCCGAAGGGGTCCAGGTTGGTACCAGATTTATCTGCGCGGAAGAATGTATTGTCCATGAAGACTATAAAAAGATGGTGCTCAAGGCGACTGACCGTTCTACGGTCATTACCGGCCAGAGCACCGGACACCCGGTCCGGGTCCTCAAAAACAAGCTGGCTAGGCGGTTCCTGGAGGCTGAAGCGGAAGGGGTACCCCCGGCCGAATTGGAAGCGATGGGCGCGGGCAAGTTGGCCGCCGCCTTCCATGGCGATGTGGAGGAAGGATCGGTGATGGCGGGACAATCGGCCGCTCTGGTCAACCGGATCGAACCCGCCGCCGCGATCATTGAAGAGATGGTCAGTAAATGCCGGGAACTGCTGGGCGACTGCTGACGAAGCGTAAGGGAGAAGGTTGAATTTGAAGCCAAAGGATGTCATTGTTTATAATCTGGAGCAAGCCTTGGGAGCAAGCCGGTGTCCGCTTTGCCACTGTCTGGCCGCAGCGACCAAACGGTATCTGGCCAATTTTCTTTATGAATCGGTCAACGACCCCCGGATCCGGGATCAGCTGCGGGCGGCGGGCGGTTTCTGCCGCGAACACTCCCGTGTTTTGCAACGGATGGGGGATCCTTTGGCCCATTCCATTATCTATGCGGATTTAATTGAGGCCTGCTGTGCTGAACTGGACCAGACCGCAGGGGACGCGCGGAAAGGCCATTCCCTCTTGCGGGCGGATAAGGAACGGGCTTGTGCCGTCTGCCAGGAAGAAGCAGCGATGGCAGACCGCTATGTTGATGGGTTGCTCGGCGCACTTCGCAATAGTGCCTTCCGCGAAAAATACCGGCAGGAGGGTTGTCTGTGCCTGCCCCATTTCCGGCAGGTTTACGACCGGAGCCGCAATAATGAAGAGCGGGCTTTTCTGGTCGAAGTACAAACCAGTTACTTATCCCGCTTAAGCGGCGAACTGAAGGAGTTTATCCGGAAGTCCGATTACCGGTATGCCCACGAACTGCCGGGAACCGAACGGGATGCCTGGATCCGGGCGGTCCGTTTCTGGGTTGGCCCGTTGGATGGGGAGGCTTAAACGAAACGGTAAACGGTGACAAAAAGATAGCATAAAAAAAAACGGCCCTGGTTAAGCGGGGCCTTTTTTATGGGCAGCATGGGCGCACTTGAACCGCCAAGCGAAATGTCATCGCGGGTCAATAGTTTTCGACGGCGGCTTTTTCGATCTTCAGCCCGGCCTTATAGCGCCGGAGAAACAGGTTAAAGCCTTCCACATCCTCCGCTTTGGGTGCGATGAAACTCAAGGCCTCTTGGGCGAAGACTTTTTGGTCCAGGTAGGCCTCGAGGGTTTCTCCGTACGTTTTATTTTGCATATAGGCTGCCAACAAGGCAATACCCCAGGCCCCGCCTTCGCCGGCGGAAGCCATCACCGCCACCGGGACGTTGAGGGCTCCGGCCATTAACTGTTGGGCGACGTCTTTTGTTTTAAAGAGACCGCCATGGCCCAAAAGGCGATCGATCCGTACTTGTTCCTGGGCGAGGATATCCATCCCGATTCTTAAGGTACCCAGCGTGGAAAAGAGAAGAGTGCGCATGAAGTTCCCCAGGGTAAAACTGCTGTTTTGCTTGCGTAAAAATAGCGGGCGCCCCTCCTCGAACCCGGTTATATGCTCGCCGGACAAATAGTTGTAGGACAGAAGGTTGCCGCCGTCCGGGTCCGCCGTAAGCGCCTTGTTATACAACACAGAATAAAGTTCATCCTTACCCGGGTTCTGCCCCATATTTTCCAGAAGTTCCTTGAACAGGTTTATCCACGCGTCGATCTCCGAGGAACAGTTGTTGCAATGGACCATGGCCACCGGTTTGCCGCACGGGGTGTTGACGATGTCAAGTTCGGGATAGATCCTGGATAATTCTTTCTCCAAGACCACCATGGCGAAGATCGAGGTTCCGGCGGAGACATTGCCGGTCCGGGGCGCGACGCTGTTGGTGGCTACCATCCCGGTTCCGGCGTCGCCTTCGGGCGGGCACATGGGGATACCCGGTTGCAAAGTACCGGTGGGATCGAGCAGTTTTGCCCCTTCGGCACTTAAGTAACCGGCATGGTCGCCCGCGGTTAGCACTTTAGGCATAATTTCTTCCAATTTCCAGTTGTAGTTCTTACCGGCAATAAGCTGTTCGAACTGGCGTAACATGCGGGGGTTATAAGTATTTAAATTACTATCGACCGGGAACATCCCGGAAGCGTCCCCGACCCCCAGAACTTTTTCCCCGGTCAGTTGCCAGTGGACATAACCGGACAAGGTTGTCATATAGGCAATGTCTTTCACATGTTCCTCACCGGAGAGAATGGACTGGTAAAGATGGGCGACACTCCAGCGCTGAGGAATGTTGAAGTTAAATTCCTTACTTAAAATTGCGGCCGCTTCGCCAGTTATGGTGTTCCGCCAGGTGCGAAAGGGAACGAGTAATTCTCCGTTTT